>CAIVYV010000343.1 GCA_903910215.1 uncultured Pseudomonadota bacterium | reverse complement strand
GGCGATGTGACGGCCGGTGTTGAGGGCGCGGCTGATGTGCTCGCATTGGCCTCGCAATCAGTCTTGTCGCAGCCGCTGGCGGTCACTCGCTTGAAGATCATTGGGCTCGCGAGCCTTAAGGAGCATCTAGCGACTCAGCGTGCGCTCGCGGCACTGATCGGTGTCAAGCAGGTCGAGGTCATTGAGGTGGGATCGCGGGCGGCAGTGTTTGAGGTGCATTCTGCTGGTGGCGAACGTGTCTTGATCGATGCGCTCAAGGGTAATGCCAAGCTGGTGCGCGAGGGTGGTAGTCGCGATCCGTTGGTGTATCGCCACCTGCCATGAGCATGCTTCGGCCATGACCCTCTGGCGACATCTACCGAACGCGATTTGTGTCCTGCGTATTCTGTTGACGCTGCCGATCGTCGTTGCGTTGGAGCAGGGCCAATATGGTTTTGCACTCGGCCTGTTCGCGATCGCAGCCGTTTCCGATGGCGTCGATGGCTATCTTGCGAAACGATTTGGCTGGATCAGCGAGCTTGGTAAGTTCCTCGATCCGTTGGCAGACAAGATATTGCTCGTCAGTGTTTTTCTGGCCTGTGTGTGGCAAGAGCTCGTACCGGTTTGGTTGGCGGCCGCGGCGATCGCGCGCGATGTACTGATCTCGGCAGGCTCGGTCGTGTTCCGACTGTGGTTCGGTGAATTGCGTGGCAAGCCGACGTGGATTTCAAAGCTCAACACCACTCTGCAATTGTTGGTGTTGGTCGGTTCTATCATCCAGGCGGGTTGGTGGGTGATCTGGCCTGACGTCTTTGGCGCACTGATGGTGCTGACGCTGGTGACGACCATCTGGTCGGGAGCCGATTACGTCGCGCGCTTTTTCGTGCGTGCATGGGCACAGCCGGCGGTGACGGACTGATGCAGCAGTTGCCGCTCGGCGTATCTATCCAGGATCGCGCCCATTTCGCTTCTTTCCATCCCGGGCCTAACAGCATGGTCGTCGAGCGCTTGCGATCACTCGCTTATGGTGATCGCGGTGTGATCTGGTTGTGGGGCGCTAGAGGCAGTGGCCGTAGTCATCTCTTGCAAGCGACGTGCGCTGCCGCCGGCGGGCGCCGCGCTGCTTATTTGCCGCTGCGCGAATTGGGCGAGGGTGCGACGGGTTTTCTCGCCGATGTTCGGTTGCTGGATTTGCTGTGTATCGACGATATCGATTCTCTGATTGGTCGTCGTGATTTCGAACTCGCGCTGTTTTCGGCCTATCGTAGTTTGGATGAGCGCGGTGGCGGACTCATCGTGGCGGCGGATCAACCTCCCGCCGGATTGAATTGGGTGCTTGCCGACATTCGGTCGCGATTCGGGGCGGCCGAGATCTTCCAGTTGAAGCCGCTTGATGAGGAAGGCGAACGCGAGGCACTTCGTTTGCGAGCAGTGGCGCGCGGACTCGACTTGCCGGACGACACGGCGCGATATCTGTTGCGGCGTTTCCCGCGCGACATGAGCACGCTCGGTCGACTACTGGACGAGATCGATCTGGCATCGCTCTCTGCTCAGCGACGACTCACCATCCCGTTCGTGAAATCTATCCTCGGCGAATCTTGAGCGTGCGGGCGAGAGTTGCGATGCGCTCGCCTTGCGCGCGAGCGAGTAGGCGCTCGTGTTCACTCAATTGAGTCGCTTGTCCATGAGGCGTGAAATGCGTCGCACCATAGGGCGTGCCACCGCTGCGAGTCTCTGACAGAGCGCGTTCGGAGTAGGGAATACCCGCGATCACCATGCCGTGATGCAATAGCGGTACTAGCATGGTGAGCAGAGTGCTCTCCTGGCCACCGTGCAAGCTGCTGCTGCCACCGAAGACGCCGGCAGGCTTTCCGCTCAAGGCCCCTTCCGCCCACAAGGTGCTCGTGCCATCGAGAAAGTGCTTCATCGCCGCAGACATGTTGCCGAAGCGAGTCGGGCTACCGAGTAGCAAGCCGTCACAGCGTCGCAGATCTTCGTGAGTGACCCATGGGGCGCCAGAGTCGGGCACCTGTACGACGGGGCGATCGTTTTCGGCGGAAACAGCCGGCACGCGCCTCAGCGTGGCAATGACACCGTCGACCGACTCGATGCCGCGACACAGGTGGCGGGCAAGCTCTGCCGTGGCACCGTACCGCGAGTCGAATACGACCAGGACTTCAACCGTCGTAGCTGAGTTCATTAGCGTGCCGCGCTCCGCGCCGCCTCGAGTTTCTCGATGACATCCGCCAAGGGCCAGGCTTCATTTTCGCTCGCGCGCCGGTGTCGATACTCGAGTGCACCGGCATCGATACCGCGATCAGAGATCACGATACGGTGCGGGATGCCAATGAGCTCGGCATCGGCAAACTTCACGCCGGGGCGCGCATCGCGATCATCGATTAGCACCTCAAATCCACGTTGCTGCAACTGCGCATACAGTGACTCGGCAAGTTCAGCCACTTTGGGTGACTTTGCCGCATTGAGGGGCACTAGGACGACATCGAACGGTGCGATCGGTGCGGGCCACAGGATGCCCGCTGCGTCGTGATTCTGTTCGATGGCGGCTGCGACGATACGAGTGACGCCGATTCCGTAACAACCCATGAACATCACCACAGGCTTGCCGGCTTCATCTAGCACGCTCGCCTGCATCGCTTCGCTATATTTCTTACCGAGCTGAAAAATGTGGCCAACTTCGATGCCACGACGAATCCGCAGAGTACCGTTGCCACCCGGGCTTGGGTCACCGGCGACGACGTTGCGTAGGTCTGCCGCCGTGGGCTCGGGCAGATCGCGACCCCAATTGGCGCCAGTGTAGTGATGACCGCTCTCGTTGGCGCCGCAAATGAAATCCGCCGCGGCGAGCGCTGCGTGATCAGCATATAGCGGACACTTCAGTCCAATAGGGCCGAGATAGCCGGGCTCACAACCCGTCGCGGCCACGACGGCCTCGGGCGAGGCCATGCGCAGCGGATTGGCGACCCCGGGCAATTTCTGGGCCTTGATAGCGTTGAGTTCGTGATCGCCGCGCAGTGCGAGAGCGACGACACCGCCTTCGGTCGATTCGACGAGCAGCAGTTTGATGCACTGCTGCGGAGTGACCTGCAAAAATGTCGCCACCTCCTCGATGGTGCGCTTGTGGGGTGTGGCAACCTTGGTGAGGCTCACCGCAGCCGGTCGGCGTGGTACGGACGGCGCGAGCGCCGGTGCGAGTTCGAGATTCGCGGCGTAGTTGTCGGCGCCGTCCGAGACGGCGATGGCGTCTTCGCCCGAGTCGGCGAGTACCTGGAATTCTTCGGAGGCGGTACCGCCGATTGAGCCGGTGTCGGCTTTGACGGGGCGGAATTCGAGGCCCATGCGCGTGAACATGCGATTGTAGGCATCGCGCATCAGGTCATAGCCTTCCTGCAGCGACTCCTGCGTCGCATGGAACGAGTACGCATCCTTCATGATGAACTCGCGACCGCGCATTACACCGAAGCGGGGGCGGATTTCGTCGCGGAACTTCAATTGGATTTGATAGAAGTTCGCAGGTAACTGCCGATAGCTCTTCAGCTCGCGACGCGCGAGGTCGGTGATGACCTCTTCGTGAGTAGGCCCGATGACGAAGTCGCGCTGGTGACGATCCTTCAGGCGCAGCAGCTCCGGACCGTATTGCTCCCAGCGCCCTGATTCCTGCCACAGCTCCGCGGGTTGCACGGCCGGCATCAGCACTTCGAGCGCGCCGGCGCGATCCATCTCCTCACGGATGATGTTCTCGACCTTGCGCAGCGTGCGTAGACCAAAGGGGGTCCAGGTGTAGATTCCGGCGGCAAGTCGGCGGATCAGCCCCGCTCGAAGCATCAGTTGATGACTGACGACCTCGGCTTCGGAGGGAGTTTCCTTGACGGTATTGATGGGGTATCGGGACCAACGCATGGAGGGCAGGTACTCGGGTGACGATTCAGGTGCGCCATGTTACGGATGCGGAGATTGTCCCGAAAGGTTTCGACCCCTATGATGAGGCGGTTTTTATCTTCGCGGAGCTGTGGCCAGCCTTGAATTCCGACTCCACATCCACCCCACAGCCTGTACCGCCGGTTAGGCGAGGGGTTTTCCTGCTCCCCAACATCCTCACTACGGGCTGTCTCGCTTGCGGTTTTTTTGCCATTGTCTCGGCGATCCACGGTGATTTTGCGCGTGCCGGGCAGGCTATTTTCGCCGCGATGGTCTTCGACGGTCTCGATGGTCGAGTCGCCCGATGGACTCGCACAGAGAGTGTTTTCGGCAAGGAGTTCGATAGCCTTGCCGACATGGTCTCCTTCGGTGTGGCACCCGCGCTGGTCGCTTATCAGTGGGGCGTTGCGGCAATCGCCGAGTACGGCAGCGGTTGGGGGCGTTTCGGTTGGATCGCCTCGTTCTTTTATGCGGTGTGTGCCGCGCTGCGTTTGGCTCGATTCAACGCGCGTGCCTCGACGGCCGACAAACGCTACTTTGAAGGTTTGCCGAGTCCCTCTGCAGCGGGGCTCGTCGCCGCGTTCGTCTGGTTCTCCAGCGAATGGCTCGAGCCGAATCTGGCGGGTCTTGCGCTGTCGTTTGGCGTGTGTGCCATCGCAGGCGTGTTGATGATTTCGGCGATTCCGTATCAGAGCATCAAGCAGATCGATTGGAACGCGCGAGTCAAGTTTTTCTATTTCGTCATCGTGCCGCTTTCGCTGGCGCTCGTCGTGGCGAATCCGCCGCCGATGCTGCTGTTGCTATTCACTTGCTACGTATCGCTCGCGCCTTTGATGTGGGTGTGGCGGAAGTTGCGACGTTCCGTCGGAGCATGATCGACCCGCTGCGCCGCGCCGCTTACCTCGAGGCTCTCGGCATTGATCGTTGGGCGGCCCGGCAGTCCACGGCTACGGATGCTTGGAGTGAGCTCAAGCGCTGCGTCGCCGAGTGCACGCGCTGCGATCTGCATCGCTCGCGCACGCAGACGGTATTCGGAGTGGGTGATCCGAAAGCGAAGTGGATGGTCGTCGGCGAAGCGCCCGGTGCCGAGGAAGATCGGCAAGGTGAGCCCTTCGTGGGTGCCGCCGGACAGCTGCTCAACGCGATGCTCGGCGCCATCGATTTGCCGCGCGAGACCGTGTTCATCGCCAACATTCTCAAATGCCAGCCGCCCGAGAATCGCGATCCTCGCCCGGAGGAGATCAACGAGTGTTTGTCTTATCTGCAGCAGCAGATCGAGCAGGTGGCGCCGCGTATTCTGCTAGCGTTCGGTCGCGTGGCTGCGCAGAGTTTGCTCGGTACCGATGCAACGCTCGCGAAGCTTCGCGGCACGGTGCATCGTTTCGGTCAGCGTCAAATTCCGGTGATCGTCACTTACCATCCGGCGTACTTGTTACGGACACCGAGCGATAAGCGCAAGGCTTGGGAGGATTTGAAGTTGGCGCGACAAGTATTCGCCGAGTTGCCAGCGGAGGCCTGATGGCAAGCTTGCCACGCGAGGCTCTCCAAGCCGCGACTGATGCGCAGGTCATCATTCGACGCATGGTCGAGGTCGATGTGCCGAAGGTCGCCGAGTCCGAGCGGCTCAGCTATGCGTTCCCCTGGAGCGAGGGGATTTTCCGGGATTGCATCCGTGCCGGTTATCACTGCCGTGTCATGGAGATTGACGAGCAGTTTGCGGCCTATGCCGTGCTCAGCACCGGCGCGGGGGAGGCCCACGTCCTCAACGTCTGTGTGAGACCCGAGTACCGTTTTCGTGGCTTGGGTCGTCGCATGATGGAGCATCTGTTCGATGTGGCTCGGGCATGCGGCACTGACGATCTGTTCCTCGAAGTTCGACCGAGCAACGTGACGGCCGTTCGATTGTACGAGTCGCTGGGTTTACAGCAGGTCGGCCTGCGGCGTGGTTACTATCAGGCTGCACAAGGTCGCGAGGATGCGATCGTGATGCGGCTGTCTTTACAGGCCCGATAGGCGACAATATCGCCCATGAAACTCAGCGACGAAGTCGCGCGGCGTCGTACGTTCGCGATCATCTCCCACCCTGACGCCGGCAAGACTACGCTCACGGAAAAGTTGTTGTTGTTCGGGGGCGCTATCCAGCTTGCCGGTACCGTCAAAGGGCGCAAGGCAGCACGGCACGCCACCTCTGACTGGATGCGGCTCGAGCAGCAGCGTGGAATCTCGGTCACTTCGTCGGTGATGCAGTTTCCGTACAACGATTGCGTCGTCAATCTGCTCGACACGCCAGGACACGAAGATTTCTCGGAAGACACCTACCGCACGCTGACGGCAGTCGACTCCGCCTTGATGGTTATCGACTGCGCAAAGGGAGTCGAGGAGCGCACCATCAAGTTGATGGAGGTCTGTCGCCTACGTGACACACCGATCATGACCTTCATCAACAAGCTCGATCGCGAAGGACGAGCGCCGATTGAGTTGCTTGACGAGATCGAGAAAGTACTCGGTATCGCGACGGCGCCCATCACCTGGCCGATCGGTATGGGTCGCGAGCTCAAGGGGATCTATCACCTCATCGAAGATCGAATTTACGTTTACGAGGCTGGTGAGAAAGGACGCGTCGGCGAGAACATCGTGATCGAAGGGTTGCGTAGTCCAGAGGGGCGCGAGTTGCTCGGCATGGCCGCTAGTGCCTACGACGATGAGATCGAACTGGTCAAAGGCGCAACGCAAAGCTTCGATCTCGAAGCCTATCGTGCTGGCAAGCAGACACCGGTTTTCTTCGGTTCGGCCATCTCGAATTTCGGCGTCGAAGAGTTGTTGAAGTCGTTCACGCGCGACGCGCCAGGCCCCTTAGCCCGCGAGACTCGTCAGCGCAGCGTACAGCCGCAGGAAGAAAAGTTGACGGGTTTTGTCTTCAAGATCCAAGCCAACATGGATCCGATGCACCGCGATCGCATCGCGTTCCTGCGACTCTGCTCAGGGAAATACACCAAAGGCATGAAGATGCACCATGTGCGTCTTGGCAAGGATGTTCGTGTGGCCGATGCCTTGACCTTTCTTGCCTCCGATCGCTCTGCTGCCGAAGATGCTTACGCAGGTGACATCATCGGTCTGCATAACCACGGCACGATCAACATCGGCGATTCTTTCACCGAAGGTGAGAAGCTCGGTTTCACCGGTATCCCCAACTTTGCGCCTGAAATGTTTCGGCGCGCGGTGCTCAAAGATCCACTCAAGATGAAGGCGTTATCCAAGGGTCTCGGCCAGCTGTGCGAGGAGGGCGCGACGCAGTTATTTCGCCCCCTGCGCAATAACGATCAGATCCTCGGCGCCGTTGGTCAGTTGCAGTTCGAGGTGGTGGCTTTCCGGCTGCAGGACGAATACGCCGTCCAATGTGCATTCGAGCCGATCAGCGTTCAGACGGCCCGCTGGATCCAGTGCGATGATGCCAAGAAGCTCGAGGAGTTCCGCCAGAAAGCCTACGATCACCTCGCGGTAGATCACAGCGGAGCGCTCGTATATCTTGCTCCATCGAGGGTCAATCTCGAGCTCACGATCGAGCGTTGGCCCGGTATCGTTTTCCGCGAAACGCGCGAGCAGGCACACTCGGCATGACAAGCCCGTACAAGCGCCGCGACACTGTTTCCTGGGCGCTGTACGACTGGGCCAATTCGGCGTTCGCAACGACCGTGCTCGCGGGGTTTTTCCCCGTGTTGTTCCAGCAGTTTTGGAGTACCGGGGTCGATCCCACGGTCAGCACCTCGCGATTGGGCCTTGCCAATGGCATTGCCGGGATCATCGTGGCTCTGCTTGCACCGGTGCTCGGCGCTTTGGCAGATCGAACGGCCGGCCGCAAAGCCCAACTCGTGTTGTTCAGTTCCATCGGTGTGGCTGGTACAGCCGCTCTGTCGTTCGTTGGTCAGGGCGAGTGGGGATGGGCGGCTGCCTGTTTTGTCGTCGCGGGAATTGGCTTCAACGCAGCCAACATTTTCTATGA
This sequence comes from uncultured Pseudomonadota bacterium, assembly GCA_903910215.1. Classification (GTDB taxonomy): domain Bacteria; phylum Pseudomonadota; class Gammaproteobacteria; order Steroidobacterales; family Steroidobacteraceae; genus UBA964. Next base: position 6,409 of record CAIVYV010000343.1, on the reverse strand, counting down.
CGCGCTCTTGCTCGACGTGGCTTCTGAACACGAGCTAGATACTGTCTCGGCTTTCGGTTACTCGTTGGGCTACCTTGGTGGTGGCCTTTTATTCGCGTTCAATGTCCTGATGACGCTCAAACCTGCCTGGTTTGGGTTGTCGGGTCCCGCCGAGGCGGTGCAGTGGTCGTTCCTGAGCGTCGCCCTTTGGTGGTTGGTGTTCACCCTGCCGCTAGCTCGTTATGTGCGTGAGCGGCCGAGCCAAGTTGCTGCCGAGCCTTTCTTTGAATCGTTGACTGCAGGTCTGCGTGAACTCGGTAACACCTTGCGGCGCATCAGGGCGCATCGAGATATTTCGCTGTTTCTATTGGCGTATTGGCTCTATATCGATGGCGTGCACACCATCTACACCATGGCGGTCGACTACGGCGTGGCCCTCGGTTTGCCAAGTTCAAGTTTGTTGGCAGCGTTGTTATTGACTCAGTTCGTTGCCTTTCCATCCGCGCTGCTGTTGGGATGGGTCGGCAATAAAATCGGTCCGAAGCGTGGAATTTTGATTTGCATCAGCGTCTATTTGGCGGCAACGCTGTATGCCTATTTTCTCGATTCAGTAGTGGAGTTTTTTGCGCTCGCGGTCGTCGTCGGTCTTGTGCAGGGCGGCGTGCAGAGTTTGTCGCGTTCGTTCTTCGGTAGGCTGGTGCCTGAGGGGAAGGGCGGTGAGTTCTTCGGCTTCTACAACATGATGGGTAAGTTCGCGAGTTTCATCGGTCCGTTGTTGATCGCGGCTGTGGCATACAGCACCGGTAATTCGCGACTGTCGATCACGTCGCTGATCGTTCTGTTTCTGATCGGAGGCTTGTTGTTGTGGCGAGTTCCCGAGGCACGTAAATCCACATGAGCAGCCGATTCCCAAAGCCACCGATCGACGTACCTCAGGTCCGAAGTTGGTGGCGTCGTCCCTTCGGCATCCTGGGTCTTTGGCTGATGGGTTGGCGTATTGAGGGTAACTTCCCGAGTCATCGTAAGTTCGTCGTCATCGTGGCACCGCACACGTCAAACTGGGATTTTGTCGTTGGGATCCTGACTTACTTCGCCTTGAGTCTCGATGCCAATTGGATGGCCAAGCACACGGCATTGAAGGGGCCGTGGGGGCCGCTTGGTCGTTATCTGGGTGCCGTAGCGGTGGATCGCAGTCAGGCCGGTAACGTGGTGCAGAGTTCGAATGCCGAGTTCGCCAAGCGCGAGAAGATGATGCTCGTCATTGCGCCCGAGGGGACTCGCAGCGCCGTTGAAGGGTGGAAGAAAGGCTATCACCACATCGCGCTCGCCGCGGGTGTGCCGATCGTGCCCGTGGCGCTCGATTTTGGTCAGCGACGCGTATTGATCGGTGAGCCGCTATTACCGCGTGATGACTACGCTGCCGATTACACGCAACTGAAGTCGTTCTTTCGTGCTGACATGGCGCGGCACCCCGAGAACTTTCGCTGACGATCAGTGCTCTGTCTGCGATGGTAGAGCGACAGGTGCCTCCCAACTCGCCGGATCGAGATGGAAGCTGTCTCGCAACAAGACATAAAGTAACGGATGCTGCTCCCGCAATTCTGTTGAACGCTCGAAGAAAAACTCCGCTGCGACCGCCAGAAACTCTGTGATGTCCTCGGCACCATAAGGGTCGAGCAGCGTCTGCTCACCACGGTCGACCGCGGAACGCAGTTCCGCTAAGCAAGACTCTAGAGCCACGCGGGCAGCACGATCGCCGCCCGGACGGGTGTGCTCGAGAAAATGTGTGAATTCGTGGATCACCACGTTGTAGCCATCTTGGCGGCGCACCGATTCGAGCACGTCTTTCCACGACAACACGATGCGATCGGACTCAATCGCTTGGCCAGATAGGGTTTGGTAGCCCTCGGTGACAACACCGGTGTCCTCATCCTCCACGGCCTCTTCGACGACGAATTCGTCCCGATGCATCGTGACACCGTGCAGATCGTCGAACGGATAGTCGTCGCTGCCCAAGGTGATGAGGCAGGCTTGCGCGCCCACCAGGACGCGCATTTCCTCGGTTACGACGAGACCGTGTGCCCCGGTGAAGGGGACGCGCTCGAGGAAGTGCTCGAGACGATCTAGCAAGGTAGCTCGTTGTTCAGCAGGAAGCCGCTGCCACATCGGCCAGTCGCGCTCGAGCAAGCTCTGCCAGCGAGCGGTCCTTGTCTCCAGTGACTCTAGAGGAGCCACGCTTCGCTTCTTGCGCAGATACCACCACGCCAGCACGATCGCGATGAGTAGCAAAATGATCAGAACGCGAGCCACGGATGGTCGACCTCGCTACTTCAGCAGAGCTCGAACGCGCTGCAACTGCGAGTCGATACTGGCGAGTGTGCGTTCGAAGTCGGCGACGCGGCCTTGTTCTTGAGTGACAACCTCGGGCGGTGCATTGCGCACGAAGTTTTCATTGGCGAGCTTGTTACGCGCCTTTTGAATTTCGTCGCGCGTCTTGACTGCGCGCTTCTCGAGACGAGCCACCTCGGCCTGCGGATCGATGAGACCTTCCATGGGCACCATCGCCCGCATATCACCGATGACGGCCAGTGCCGAGGGCGGAGCGGTCTCGCCAGCGGCAAGTTCGCGCAACGACTCGAGGCCTGCGAGACGCGCAAGGTAAGAGCTTTGCGAATCGAGACGGCGCCTATCGTCGGCACTGGCATTCTCGATCAGTACACCGAGTTTGCGAGACGGACTGATGTCCATCTCGCCGCGGATCTGGCGAATGCCGAGCACGAAAGCTTTGATCCAGGCCACATCGGCTTCGGCATCCGAGTCCGCACCGTATTGGGCTGCGTTGGGCCAACTGGCCGTCATGAGCGTGCCACCACGAGTGGCAGCCGTGCCGGCAAGCGGTGCCACGCGCTGCCAGATTTCTTCCGTGATGAAAGGCATCAAGGGGTGCAGCGCGCGTAGCAGCGCTTCGAGCACCTGCACAAGCGTACGACGGACGGCGCGGCGCGCAGCTTCGCTGCTCTGCTCCGATTGCAGGATCGGTTTGGCGAGCTCTAGGTACCAGTCGCAGAACTCGTACCAAGTGAATTCGTAAAGCGCCGAAGCTGCGTAGTCGAAACGATAATCGGCAAATGCTTGATCGACTTCGCGCAGGGTGTGCCCCAAGCGAGATACGATCCAGCGATCTACGACTCCCGGTGCAATTTCGCCGGTTAACAGCTGTGGATCGAGCGGTTTGCCGGCTTCATCCTCGAGCATCAGCAGCACGAAACGCGAGGCATTCCAGAGCTTGTTGCAGAAGTTGCGATAGCCGCCAACGCGCGCGAGATCAAAGCGGATGTCGGCGCTCTGCGTCGCGAGCGAAGCAAATGTGAAACGCAGCGCGTCGGTACCGTGCGATTCGATGCCGTCTGGGAACGCCTTGCGAGTTGCCTTCTCGATGCTCGGAGCGAGCCGCGGTTGCATCAGGCCCGTCGTTCGCTTGCGAACGAGATCCTCGAGGGCGATGCCATCGACGATATCGAGTGGGTCGAGCACGTTGCCCTTCGACTTCGACATCTTCTGGCCTTCGGAGTCGCGTACGAGTCCGTGCACATACACCTCTCGGAACGGCACATCGCCCATGAACTTCATGCCCATCATGATCATCCGGGCGACCCAGAAGAAAATGATGTCGAAGCCCGTGACGAGCACCGAGGTGGGGTAGAAGCGCTGCAATTCGCTGGTCGACTGAGGCCAGCCGAGCGTGGAGAACGGCCAGAGGGCAGAGGAGAACCAGGTGTCTAGAACGTCGTCGTCCTGCTTGAGGGTAACGCTAGCGGCGATTGAGTGTTTGGCACGGACTTCCGCTTCTGAGTGACCGACGTAGATGCGTCCCTGATCGTCGTACCAAGCGGGGATGCGGTGACCCCACCACAGCTGGCGACTGATGCACCAATCTTTGATATTGCGCATCCACTCGAAATAGGTGCGCGACCAGTTTTCAGGTACGAACTTGATCTTTCCGGAGGTCACGGCTTCGACAGCAGGCTCGGCGAGCGGCGCGATTTTGACGTACCACTGGTCCGTCAGATACGGCTCGATCACCGACCCTGAGCGATCGCCCCGCGGCACCATCAACTTGTGCTTGTCGATGCGCTCGAGCAGCCCTTGCTCGGAGAGTTTTTCGATGATGCGTGCGCGCGCCTCGAAACGATCGAGACCTTGCAGTTCGGCAGGCGCGTTTTCGTTGATCTTCGCATCGGGGGTGAAGACGTTGATGACCGCAAGCTGGTGACGCAGGCCGACTTCGTTATCGTTGAAATCGTGTGCCGGGGTGATCTTCACACACCCAGATCCGAATTCGGGATCGACATAGGTATCGCCGATGATCGGAATCGTCCTGTCGGTCAACGGCAACCGCAGCTGCTGGCCGATGAGATGCCGATAGCGCTCATCATCCGGATGCACCGCGACGGCGGTGTCGCCGAGCATGGTCTCCGGACGTGTCGTTGCCACGACGAGATGACCGCTGCCATCGACTAGCGGGTAGCGCAGATGCCATAGCGACCCGTCTTCTTCGCTGCTTAGTACTTCAAGATCCGAGACGGCCGTTTGTAGCACCGGATCCCAGTTCACGAGTCGTTTGCCGCGGTAGATGAGTCCTTCTTCGTAGAGGCGTACGAAGACTTCGGTTACGGTCTGCGAGAGGCCCTCATCCATCGTGAAGCGATCGCGCGACCAGTCAACCGAAGCGCCGAGGCGACGCATCTGCCTCGCAATCGTGCCGCCGGACTCACCTTTCCATTTCCAGACACGTTCGATGAAGGCATCTCGGCCTAGTGCGGCGCGGCTTGACCCTTCTCCCTCGAGCTGGCGCTCGACCACCATCTGAGTGGCGATACCTGCGTGGTCGGTGCCCGGCTGCCATAACGTCGCCTCGCCACGCATACGGTGGTAGCGGGTGAGGGCGTCCATGACGGTGTCTTGGAACGCGTGCCCCATGTGCAGCGTGCCCGTGACGTTGGGCGGAGGAATCACGATGCAGTAGCCAGCGCCGTCGCCCGTAGGGGCGAACAGGCCCGACGATTCCCAGCGCTCGTAAATGCGCCGTTCGATGTCGAGCGGTGAGTAGGACTTGTCCATCGTGAACGATTAGCGGCTGGCGCGTCGCAACAGGAAGTCCGACAGCAGCGCGACCGGTCGACCGGTGCTGCCCTTCGCTGCACCGCCGACATACGTCGAGCCTGCAATATCCATGTGGGCCCAGCGCAGACCTTCAGTGAACTTGCCGAGGAAGGCGGCCGCGGTGATCGCACCGCCATCGCGCCCCGCCACGTTGGCCATATCGGCAAAGTTGCTCCGCAGCTGCTCGCCATATTCGTCGGTGAGTGGCATCTGCCACGCGCGATCATCAGCGCGTACGCCGGATTCGACCAATTCCGCAGCGAGCTTGTCGTCGTTGGTCATCACGCCCGTGTGGTGATGGCCGAGCGCAATGACGCAGGCACCGGTGAGCGTTGCGATATCGATGACCGCTTGCGGTTTGTATCGACGCGAATATTGCAGGGCATCACAGAGGATCAAGCGACCTTCCGCATCGGTGTTGAGAATTTCCACCGTGAGACCCGCCGCGCTCGTGACGATATCACCCGGCTTGATCGCTCGGCCGCTCGGCATGTTCTCGCAGGTCGGCACCAAGCCGACGACGTTCAGATTGAGGCCAAGTTCGGCCACCACCGACATCATGCCGATGACCGTTGCGGCCCCCGACATGTCGAACTTCATTTCGTCCATCGCGCCCGGATCTTTGAGTGAGATGCCGCCGGTATCGAAGGTGATGCCCTTTCCAACCAGCACAACCGGCGCGCGTGCCGCGCGCGGAGCTTTGTACTCGACCACGATGAACTTGGGCGGTTCGTCGCTGCCGCGGGTGACGGCAAGGAAGCAGCCCATCTTTTCGGCGCGAATTTCGGCCTCATCGAGCACGCGAACTTTGATTCGGTCGTGACGCGCCGCTAACGCCAATGCCTGCTCGGCGAGATAGGTCGGGGTACAGACGTTACCCGGCAAATTGGCGAGATCGCGCATCAGTTTGGAACCGTTAGCCGATGCGAGGCCGTGCACGATGCCACGTCTTGCGGCGGCTGCCGAAGTGGGACGAACCCCAGCGAACTTGATGGCTTCGAGTGCGGGCGGAGGCGCTTTTTTGCCGGATTTCAGATCGTTGACGCGATACAGCGCTGCACTGGCGGCTTCTACGGCAGAGCGCGTGTAGAGGTAGTCGTCGAGATCGCGGGTGGCGGGGCGGGTCAGCGCGATCGCCGCAGAACGCACCCGCGTTTTCGCCAATGCTGCTACCGAGCTCGTGAGTGCCTTGCGCCAATGGCGGCGTGAGACTTCCAGTTTGCCCTGGCCCACCAACAACACACGCGAACACTTGAGACCGCGAAAT
>CAIVYV010000342.1 GCA_903910215.1 uncultured Pseudomonadota bacterium | reverse complement strand
GTTGCCACCCTGTAGTTCGACATAGGCCATATCCGGTCGCAGCTGTCGTGCACGCTGTGCCATCGGGTAAGCCATGTCCCCGGTGTTGGTGAGGATCAGCGTCGGGTGTTTTAGCGACATCAGCGTGCTGGCGTGATCGTATCGGTATGCGGCGTTGTGTCCGTACCAGAACGGCCCGAAGCCCATGAACTTTTCTACCTGAATGCGCGTGATGTGCCGCGGATCGGCGCTCGGCCCGTAGAACTTGGCGCGCTTGACGAAACTTTCGGACAGATGAGTGCCGTCGGCCCGGTACTCGAAATCGATCTCCGTCTTTTGCAGATCGGCCAGAAACATTGCCCGCTCGGACTCGGTGATGGGGAAAGGTCCATTCAGAATCACCCGCCGCACGCGCTGCGGAAACTGCAGCGCCACCTCGGTGGCGAGCAGCGCGCCGGTGTGATGACCGAGCACATCGGCTTGACGTATGCGCAGATGGTCGAGCACGGCAGCGACCGAGCTCGCCCAATCGGCCACCTTGGGCACGAACGGCGTCGGATCGGACATGCCGAAGCCCGGCATGTCGATGCCGATCGCACGAATGCCGCGGGCCTTCAGCGGCCCGTACACGGCATCGAACTGGCGATGCGACATCGGTGCCTGATGCAGCAGCAGTAGGGGCATCGCGCTGGCGCCCTGATTGTCGTGGTAGTGCACTTGCCCATGGGGGCCGCGTGCATAGCCGCGTTCGCCGCCCGGACGCGCCATGTTGGCTTCCGCGGGTGCTGCCGCAAACAAGGGCGCCAGCCCCGCTACAGCTGCCGTCTGCAACACGTTACGCCGCGATACACGCTTGTCGTTCATTTCGACCCCCCCTCGTTCGATAACCGCACCTCGAGCGACTCGGCAATCACCGAGGGGTAGTACTCGAGTTTCGACTGTTTGGCTTTGCCCACGAATTCGCGCAGCTCCTGCATGTCGACCTTCAAGCCACAGCCGTTGAATCGGCCGTTCAACACGTAGGACGGATAGCCGAGCAGCCCGGCCAGTCGTCCATAGATCGCCGACTCGCGGATCAGTTGCGCGGCGCGGCAGGGATCCTTGGGCGAGGCGTAGGAACCCTCGAGATACAGATAGCCCACCACGAACAGGGCCTGCGGATATTTTTGCGCGGCGGCTCGCTCGATGAAAGGCAGCGCTTCGGTCACCTTGCCAGCGTAGGTGAGTGAACGCGCGAGTTGATAACCGATGCGCGGGTTGTTCGGATCCTTGGCGAGATCGGCGCGACAGACACGGATGGCGGTGTCGAGATTCATCTCGCGAGAGGTCCTGCCGGGAACGACCTTGTTCGGATCGTCCGGATGTGCTGCCTCGCGATCGCAGTCGGTCACGCTCTGCGAGTAGGGCGACGGGTCAAACGTCTGCCACTCGATCGCCTGCGCACTCGGCGACAACACGCCGAACAGCATGCCCATCACACCCACCACACTCACCGCACGTCGCATACCCATGCCTCGCCTGTTGAAGAATTTCACTTGAAAAAACCCTCACTCTCGAGTTGCGCCCAGATCTGGCGCACTACCGCGCCACCCGCAGCGAGCAACTTCGCCTCCT
>CAIVYV010000341.1 GCA_903910215.1 uncultured Pseudomonadota bacterium | reverse complement strand
TTCACGGCACACTTTCCGAAGCTCATCTGGTTGAACCCGACGCCGGAAGAGCATTGGGGTTGGACGCCGTCGATCCGCATGACTCAAGAGTTGGTGGAGGATCGGATGTTCCCGCTCACGCTCGATGGACTAGATCGTGCGATGGTCGCATTGCGTCGGAAGGTCTTGTCGTGATGCGGGCGAGATCCCGACTCGAAAAATTCAAGCCAAGAAATCTAAAATAACCTCGCGCTGCCCCAGCGTGTCTCGGTAGCCAAGTTCGATCAACTCGCGCGTATAGACGCCTTCGAAAAGCAGATAGCTCGCCAACAGTCCGCCTGACGTTCCCCGTGCTCCAATGACTGAGAGCAAGGTTCGCAGGGCGCTTGGTAAGGCGGTCAGATGGCGCACGGCGATATCTCTCGGGTCTGCAGTCGGGACAAGGCGAAGTGCCGCGACGGGGCGCAAGCCAACGACCGTTCTCTCGGCTTCGCTCAAGAATCGATTGGTACGCTCGAGTTGATCGAGATCGGCATCGACCTGATCGCTGAACAGCGTGTCGAGCATGAAACCAAAAATATCGCCGGAAGAGGGTGATTGGAGAGATCGCAGATCGTCGTCAATACCGGCTGCGTTCTGCGCGCGCACGCCGAGCACCAGGATGCGTTCTGCGCCAAGGTGGATTGCAGGCGAGAGGGGCGCGAGTTGTCGCATTGCCCCATCGCCGAAGTACCGATCACCGATTTTCACCGATGGGAACAGAAAGGGAATGGCGACGCTCGCCATCAAATGATCGAGATTCAAGGGTGTGCGAGCACCGATTCGTCGCACGCCTTGCCAGTCGGCGACGGCAGAGTCGGCCTCGAAGAAAATCCGGTGTTGACCGCCGACGTAGGAGGTGGCCGTTAGCGCAAGGGCATGCAACGCGCCGCCTTGAACATTGCTGCGGATCAGATCCCAGTCGATTCGCTCAGCCAAGAGCCGACGTAGCGGCGAGTTGTCGAATAGCGCATCCGGAGCGCTGGCGAGTCGCCCGCTCGAAATAGCCGAGAGCGACCAGCGTGCGCCAGCGCGGAGCATTGCAGCGGTGTCGGCCTCAAACACCTGTCCGACGGTGAAGTTGCCCCATACCTGCTCGAGCCTCCGAACGCCCTCGCGCCAGTCGCGCGCGTGGGTAGCGAGTACGGCCGCACAGACGGCGCCCGCCGAAGTGCCTACGATGATATCGAAAGGCGGTTGTTCCACTGGGGTGAGTTCGGCTAAGGCCTTCAGTACGCCGACCTGATAGGCCGCGCGGGCCCCGCCGCCCGACAAGACGATAGCTGTGCGCTTGCGCATGGCACTATGATAAGCGCTCATCCCAAAGGCAGGACAATGAACATGCGATCGATATCCCGTTGGCTCACCGGTCTTGCCCTCTCGATCCTTGCCGCGGTGGCGATGGCGAATTCCCCGAAAGTGGGATCACCGGCGCCCGACTTTCGTCTGCAGGATCAAACAGGCAAGTGGGTTTCTTTGAAGGAGCAGCGCGGCAAATGGGTGGTGCTCTACTTCTATCCCAAGGACAACACGCCAGGGTGCACAACCCAGGCTTGCGAGTTCCGTGACGATATCTTTGCCTTCCGCCGCGAAGGTGCCGTGATCTACGGTGTCAGTGTCGACGACGTGGACTCCAAGAAAGCCTTCGCCAAGGAGCACAGCTTGCCCTTCTCGGTACTGGCCGATCCCAGCAAGCAGACGACCGCTGCTTACGGGGTGCTGCAGAAGATGCTTGGTATGTTCGAGATCGCCCGTCGCGACACCTTCATCATCGATCCCGAGGGTCGCATCGCCAAGCATTGGGAAAAAGTCGATGCTAAGGGTCATTCGGTCATGGTTTTGGCCGAACTGAAGCGACTCAAGGGGGCCTGATCACCCTAAGCTGGTCGCCCGAAAATGGACAAGGGATGATGCCGTCCCGTCACGGGTTCGTGACAGACGGCATGATCTGAGCCTTCCTGACACGAGGGGGTTCATCCATGTCTCAGTCTTCCGACCTGCAACGACCTGAACGACGCGAATTTCTGACGACGGCAAGTGCGGGTGGCGCCTTGGCCATCGGAGCAGCGGGTCTCGCGGGCATGACCCTCGGTGGGCCGTTGGCCAGCGCATCGGCGGCACTGCATTCGCTGCACGGCCGTGGTCCCGGCCTCAAGGGCCCGTATCTCGATCTTTCCACCGGGCGCGGTAACCAATTGGCCTACGCCCGTATCCAGGGCGACCTCAATTTCGGCAAACAGAAGTACTTCTGGTTCAAGGGCTATGTGATGGCCATCGAACCGCAGAAGAAGGTTGTCGATCTGATGGGTGCTTCGGGTTTCGGCGTGATTCGCCTTGAGCAGGGCCCGAACGGCGGCATTCGTCGCATGTGTCGCGAAGTGATCGTCTACACCGATCTGCGCAGCGGCGAAGTGCTGGATGACTGGAAGAACCCCCTGACCAATGAGACGGTCAAAGCGGTGCACGTGGCTAACGATCCGTTCAACTACATGATCGAGGATCACTTCCCGGCGATGTCCGACTTCGGTGGCCTCAACAAGGAACAGCCGCCTAAGATTCCTTTCATCCTGCCGTGGTACCAGCACGGTGGTATGGCGGAGATGGAGATCCACGTACATTTGGCTTATCCGAGCGCCTTGCAGCCCGACAAGTGGCCGCGTGAATCGGCGGGCCCCATCGCGCAGGTGTCTGAGTTCTTTGCCCACCACGTGAAGGTGGAAGATCTGCAGAACGAGAAGATCACCTCGCTCGACTACACCGGCACGTGGAATCGCATCACGCCGTGGCTGCCGTGGATGTTGATGGGTCAACGCCCGGGACTGTGTCAGTACGCCTGCTTCATGGGTACGACGCCGAATCTCGAAGAGATTCTCTCGCGTAACGTCCTCGATTACTGCGAGAAGAACTTCAAGAAGTATTTCGACGCGCCAACCGAGTGGAGCAGTGATCGCAGCCTCTCGAGCTTGGAGCACTACGCCAAGGATCAGAAGCCGGCGCCGGTGAAATAAGCGCCCCTCAAGTATCTCGGTAATGTCGTGGCGCGCCGATCAGTTGGTCGGTGCGCCTACTTCCAACGCAATCTCGATTCGTCGGTTGCGCAGTCGATTGGCCGCGCTGTCGTTCGCGACTACGGGTTTAGTGTCGGCAAATCCCTGAGCCCGCACGCGTTCCGCATCAATCCGATGCGTTCGCACCATCTCTCGAACCACCGCAATAGCGCGCGCCGCCGATAGATCCCAGTTATCACGGTATCTCGCGTTGGAGATCGGTATGTCGTCCGTGTGCCCGGACACGACGATCAGGGCGTCACTTTTCCGAGCAACTTCGCTGATCTGTTGAGTCCAGCGCCGAGCCTGCGCCGTGAGTTGCGCATTGCCCGAACCAAAGGTGCCTTCGGTTCCCATGGAAATGAGCAGAGTCTGACCGCGACTGTCTATCTTGATGGATTCGTTCTGAAGCGCATCCTTGAGAAGAGAGCGAACTTCGCGCTCGAGCGCGACTAGTTCATCCCTGTTGATATTTTCGATCGGATCGCCATCCGACTTTCGGACCGCTTCGAGCAGTGTCGAAGTGGCACCTGTAATCGTGACTTCACTTCCGAGTGTCGGTGTGAGTTCACTGATGCGCTGCATCGCTGCGAGCAAGCCGTTTGTAGCTAAAATCTTTGAGGCTGTATCGCCTGAGCCGAGTGTATCGAATCGGATCAGGATTCGCGTATTCGTTGGATGTACATCGACGATTTTCCGATCAATCCATTCACGTAATTCATTCTCCAGGCGACGAGCATCGGCGAGTAGCGTTGGTGGTACGTCTTTCTGTAATGCTTCATCGTCCGAGACCGAGGTCGTCGATGGCCTCAACGCGTCATTGACCGCCGGCAAGAAGGAGATTTCGCTCGCGGAAGTCGATGTCGCCGGAGCAGCCATCGCGACTGTCGTATCGCCCTTGAACGAACTTCGAATGCTGCTCGAGACGGTCGCAAACGTAGAGTCACTCATCGTGGAGAACGACAACATCAAGACGAAAAAACACATCAACAAAATGACCAGATCGGCGAAGGTCACCATCCAGGGCGGAGCGGAGCGAGTGCTTTTCTCGACGCGCATGAAGCAATCAGGCTGAAAGCGTTGGCGGGACGGGGACATCCCTGCGAAGGAATGCATTGATGGTATCGCCGATGAGGAGAGGGCTCTCGCCGCGAGCGATTGCCCGCAAGCCCAGCGCCGCTGCTTCGCAATAAATCATCTCGTCTCTATGCAACGCTCGCAGTTTCTCTGCGATGGGTGTGGCGATGACATTGGCAATGAGTGCGCCATAGAGAGTCGTCAACAGCGCCACCGCCATCGCAGGGCCGATCGATCCGGGATCCGACATACCGCCTAGCATCTGTACCAGTCCAACCAGAGTGCCGATCATGCCCATGGCTGGCGCCACGTCAGCCCAGGTCTGCCAAGCCGCGATGATCGACTCATTACGACGACTGACGGAGTCCATCTCGAATTGCAGTCGCTGCGTCAGGCGTGGCTCATCGGCGCCATCGACAATCAAAGTCAGTCCGGTGCGAATGAGCGGACTCTCGATGCCTTGTAACTGGGGCTCAAGTGCCAAGGGGCCATCCCGTCGAATCAGTGTGGCGTACTCCGGGAGTGTTTGGCTCAATTGGTCCACGTCGAGCTGGGGCTTGGCGATCAAGCGTGATAACGCTGCGAGATGAGCGACGAAAGTCTCGAGCGAGTGGCGAGCCATCACCACGAAGAAGGTTCCGCCGATGACGATCAATGCCGAGGGCCAGTCCAAAAAAGCGGCGACCGTGCCGGCGCTGATCATGGCGCCTATGACAAGTCCCAAAGCGCCCAGAATTCCGATGAGTATGGCGATATCCATGCGAGTTCAGTGAATGCTCAAGGTGGCGGGTAAATGGGTATACTCCAAAATGGTACTTTATTCGACCGCTCGCCGGATGCGCACGTCTCAGCACGTCCACAGAAAAATCTTGCATGGCTCGATGTGGCTGTGGGTTGCATGTTGCGCGGCTGTGTTGGCGGTGGCCGCATCCCGCGCCGTTGGCGCACCGGTCAGTAAGGCACGATTGGCCGAGTTCACGGCCATCAGCGCCGATACCCGTCTGCAGTGGATGCGTTGCACGGTGGGTCAGCGGTGGAGTGGCGAAAGCTGCATTGGAGTCGCTCGTGCATTGACCCTCGCCGAGGCGCGCGCGGCAGCGACCGTCGCGACTCGGGAACTAGGGGGTTCTTGGCGCCTGCCGAGGCTGGAGGAACTTCAGCAATTGGTGTGTCGCGATTGCGGTAAACCGACGATCGACTTGCGGATTTATCCGAACACCATCGCGGCTCCCTATTGGTGTGACGAGGGTGAAGATCTCTCTGCAGTTCGTCATTGGAGTGTCAATTTTACCAATGGCTTGCGGTATGGCCGCAATGC
>CAIVYV010000340.1 GCA_903910215.1 uncultured Pseudomonadota bacterium | reverse complement strand
TCGACGCTCGCTTCGATGCGAGTGGGTGCGGCGCTCGGGTTGAGGCCGTCGTCGTCGAGATAGTCTACGAATGTCGCTCGGCCGCGCGGCAACAACGAAATGGCCTGACGGGTCAGGCGCTCGGAGTAGTCCATGAGTGATGCAGAAGCCTCGCGCACGATGGCCGGACTCCAGCGACGGAAAAGTTCGCCGAGTCTACGCTCTCCTGTGCGGCACCCTGCAATCTGTGCGCTAAGATCACCGCGGAGACTGCGGGGTGTTCGGCTACAAGCCGTGATCAGATCCCAAATTGATTCGCACGGAGCGTGATTGTTCGCAAGACGTACCAGTGGAATTCTCAAGCCCTCCGCGTGCGTATCGCGAGCTTTCAAACTCACACTACCAGGTAGCAGCCCACCGATATCGCGATGATGAGCCATGGTCAGTGCGTAACCCACTAAGCTTTTTTCAAAAAAAATCGGCACGCAGACGGCTATATCCGGCATGTGCGTGCCACCGGCGTAGGGATCGTTGGTGATGTAGATGTCACCGGGATTGGCAACGCCGGCCGGGTAGCGCCGAGCTATGTTTCGACCAAGCCCAACCATTACTCCCAGATGAACCGGGATGGACGATGCCTGAGCCAGCGTTCTTCCTTGATCGTCGAAGAGTGCTGCGGTGGCATCTCGGCCCTCAGCAATCAGCATCGAATGCGCTGATTTGATAATGGCGTTCTGCATCTCCTCCGCAGCGGTGTCCAGCCAGCCTCGGATGACCTCGCGCGTAACGAGATCATTTTTCATGGTCTCATTCACCCGGCAAGCCGTGCACGTTCGATTGCTGTGGCTTGCAGATCGACTCGACCGTCGCGAATCACTACCCCGTATGCCGACTGGGCTGCGTCGGGTGTTACGCGGCCATCGAGTACGTCATCCAACACGGCGTCTATACTGCGCTGCCATGCGGGGTACGCGCCGCCTCCGCCAGTCGACCAATACTTCAACGTCTCACCGGCCTGGATCTGCAGAACCATTTTTGCTGGTAGCGTTCGGCAGCGTCCGTCCGCGTACTGAATTTCCGTTCGGCAAACCGGAGATTCGTCTCCGCCGTGTATACCCCAGGGCCGGAATACATGCCTTTCGCGACGTAAAGCTAAACTGGCGTCACCGTGTAGCCATTCGACTTCGGCACGATAACCAAGCCCTCCGCGAAACCGTCCTGCCCCTCCAGAATTTGGCCAAAGTTCAAGTACTCGATAACGCACGGGGAACTCGCGCTCGGTTACCTCGATGGGGACATGGTAAGAATTGGACAGGTCGTGATCCGCTACGTCGATACCGTCCTTGCTTGGTCGCGCTCCCATTCCACTTCGTAAGGGGCCACCAAGCGCACCAACTCGCCTCTTGCCGGTTGCTGGATCACGCGCTCCAGCTAGGATAACGGTCGCATGTCCACATCCGGCAGCCGGCATCCGTTGTGGCAGTGCTTTGCTCATGGCTCCCATCACGACGTCTGCAATGCGAGCGAGTGCCACACCTCGAGCGTTGATCGGTGCTGGGTACTTGGCGTTAACTATGCTCGCGTCCGGCAGCTTTAAGGTAACTGGTCTGTAGCATCCGTCGTTATTCGGCGCGGCATCACCGGTTAGCGTTCTGATGGCGTAATAAACCGCCGCGAGTGTTGAGGTCGATACGTTGTTGATGCCCGTACGTACCTGCGGCGCACTGCCCGTGAAATCAAACTCAATGTCTTCACCGCGAACGTGTACCGTAACCTTGATCTCGACTGGTTCGGTTCCGTCTTCAGAGCCATCATTATCTAAACGATCGGAAAAGGCGTACTCGCCGTCATGGATGTCTGCTATCGCCTTGCGTGTCAGCCGTTCGGCGTAGTTCATCAACGCGTCGATTGCGCGACGAACCTTTTCGATCGAATACTCATCGCATACCGCGGATAGTCTTCGCTCTCCGGTAATGCAACCGGCAACTTGTGCCAGTAGGTCGCCACGCATGTTCTCGGGCGATCGGCTGTTTGCCGTCATTACAGCAAGCAGGTCTTCATCCAGCTTTCCGTCGACAGCGAGACGTACCATTGGAATCCGAAGGCCTTCCGAGTGATGATCGTACACATTCGTCGAGGCACTGCCGGGGGTTGCGCCACCGACATCTTGATGATGGGTCATCGTGGCGACGTAGCCCACCAATTGTTTATTGCTGAAGACGGGTGCGGCGACGGCTATGTCTGGCAAGTGAGTGCCGCCTTGGTAGGGATCGTTTATGACGTAAAGGTCACCGGGCTTCGCAACACCCTCAGGGTAATGCCGTGCAAATCTTCTGCCGAGTTCGGTAAGAGTTCCTAGGTGCACAGGAATAGCGCAGGCTTGAGCGATGGTTCTGCCGCGCTCGTCGAATACTGCGGCTGTCGCATCAAGCGCCTCCGTTACGATCGTCGAGTACGCGCTCCGAAGAATTGCGTATTCCATCTCTTCAGCAATCGCATCGAATCGACCTCGAAGAACTTCCATAGTGATGGGGTCAACGGTCTGCATGAGCGTGCTCACTTTATCGTCAGCATTTCTTGCGGATTGGTAAACAGGATGCGTTCTATCAACTTGGTGTCGAAACCCTTGTAACGCATCAATTGAGTGACCGTTTCAGGAATATGTTGCCAGCCATGTCCACCGTATTTTCGTTGCCAATGCTGCAAGGCGAGGTCGTGCGAAATAAGTAGCTTGGATTCGAAGCCAGCGTCCGCAAGTGCGGTGAGGTAGTTTAGTCTGACTGCGTCATTTGGCATGTCTACCTTGCCACGCTGTCGATATGAGCCCTCCCAGCCAAAACAGTCTAGCTCCATGTACACACCGGTACGTGCAAGTTCAATAAACGGTGCCGGATCGAAGGAGTCCGGAGCAGCGCGCGTTGGTAGCCGATGCTCGACATGGCACATAACAGTACGCGAAAGGTCTCCACCTTCTTCCTCAATTATGCGCACGACACGCCAGTATGCATCCGGTCCGAATCCCGTATGGACGCTCAGCGGTGCGCCAGTGAGTTTCTGTGCCTGAATCGAGGCACGTAACACCTTTTCTTCGTCCGGGTGCATCGGCCAGTTCAGTCCAACTTCGCCGATGATTCCGGCACGTACACCATTGCCAACACCGACTTCAAGGTCGCGCAAAATTCGATCTCGTAGGCGGCCTACATCAAAGGTCTTTACTTCGTTGTTGTGGTACTCGTGTGTGTACCAACTCGTCGCCATGACGATGTGTAGACCGGTCTCGCGCGCAACATGTTGCAAGCCCTTCGGGTCGCGGGCAAGACCGATTGGCGTTTGGTCAACTAAGCAGCCGCCACCATGGCGCTTGAAGAGTTTGGCTTCATAAATGACATCTTCGATGTCGTTAATTTTATAGTTTCCGTAGAAGAACCAGTGCCGCTCGACATCCGCGCGATTTTCGAGACAAATTGGCTGATTCCATTTTTTGGCCCAAGTGGCTGCGATGCCGGGTCCTTCTTCTCCTGGCTCGAGTCCGGCATCGGGAAACGCTGCTGCGCGACGTACTGATTCGGTTATGTTTACAAGCGAATGCGACGAACACGCACCGAGCGTCATATCCACTAACACATGTTCGTGCGGCAACGTTAGGCCCAGTGCCGTTGGTTCGATGGGACCAAGAACGGTTTGAACTTTTCCCTTAAACATATTTCACCCCCTCGCGTTATCAACTTCGAATTAGGTGCTTCCCAACCGATCTTCTCAATGAGACTCTTCGCGCAAGCGGTGAAGCAGACATCGGGTATCTAGCACCGCTTTGGTTACGATGTGTACTATGAGCATTAGAGGTCTCGTAACGCAAGTGACCTAGTCGAAGTGTTTAGAGGCTTGGGGGTTTTGACATGCTCACGGTCGGAATCGATGTTGGCGGCACTTTTACCGACGTCTTCGTGCGTGATTCACGAGACGGAAGTTTTACTGTTAATAAAGTGCCGTCTACACCCCCAAATTTTGAGCAAGGATTCATGCACGGTTTGATTCAAACCGTAAAGATGGCGGGCGGAAAACCGCAAGACGTATCTCGCGTCATCCATGGGACCACAGTCGGTACCAATTGCATTCTTACCCAAACCGGTGCGCGCCTGGGATTCCTGCTGACTGAAGGGATGCGTGACATTCTCTACATTGGCGTTGGTTGGCGACCGAGGATGTACGAGATAGATATGGATCCGGTCGAGCCATTGTTCTTGGCGCCGCGACGTCGCTCGCTAGGCGTACGCGAGAGAGTCGACGCGAGCGGCAATATAGTGATTTCGTTAGATGAAAATCACCTCCGCGAAACGGCACAGAAGTTGGTTGAAGAGCACCAAGTTGAGGTGTTCGTGGTTTGCTTCCTTCACAGCTACGCCAATCCAATACACGAGCGACGCGCTCGTGAGGTTCTTCAGTCACTTTACCCAAATATTCCTGTGACACTTTCGAGTGATGTGCTTCCCCGGAAGCGCGAGTATCGTCGCTTGGTCGCCAGCGGCTTTGACGGCTACGTGAAGCCGATTGTCACCAATTATCTGCGTGCACTCGAAGGTGCTTTACGCGATGAAGGTATTACCGCTCCGTTGCATGTCATGCTTTCGCATGGTGGCGTTGCCGGGTTAGACAACGTCACGGAACGCCCGGTTCGAACAGTGCTTTCGGGTCTTGCTGCCGGTGTCATCGGTGCGGCGGAGGCTGGCAATACGGCCGGATTTCCTGACTGCATCAGCCTCGATATGGGCGGTACTAGTACCGACGTCGCGCTAATTCGAGGCGGTCGTGCGCTAGTGACCAACGAGGGTAAATTCGAGGACTATCCGCTCAACCTAACCATGGTCGATGTACGCACTATCGGTGCGGGCGGCAGTAGCAAGGCGCGGGTCGATTCGGCCGGCGGCCTGAAGGTTGGCCCCGAGAGTGCTGGTGCCAATCCGGGGCCAGTCTGTTATGGCCGCGGTGGTACGGTTCCAACGGTCACCGATGCCAGTTTTGTTCTCGGATATCTTTCCCCTGAGAACTTCGCGGGCGGCATCAAGATCGATGTCAGCGCCGCGTATAAAGCCATTGAAGACCAGATTGCTCGACCATTAGGTCTCACGGTGCTTCAGGCTGCATTGGGTATTCACGCGATTGTGAACTCGAACATGGCGCAGACGCTGCGACTCGTTTCGATAAAGCGCGGTCACGATCCGCGCGACTTCACACTCGTACCCTGTGGCGGTGCGGGCCCGATCCATGGCGGACGTCTCGCGGAAGCGGCCAATATCGGACGAGTGCTGATCGCGCCGGCACCCGGTGTTCTCTCGGCGCTAGGCCTTGTACTCGCACCGGTTTCTCACGAGGCGATGATCACCTTCGAATATGACGCGGGTGTCACAACGGCGGCCCAGTTGCGTGAAATCGTAGGCCCGCTTGATGAGGAGTGTCGTCGTCGAATGGTGCGCGATGGCGTCGATCCTGCCGCGACGACTATTCGTTACTTAGCCGAAATGCGCTACGCCGGACAAGCTCACG
>CAIVYV010000339.1 GCA_903910215.1 uncultured Pseudomonadota bacterium | reverse complement strand
GTCAGGTTGGCACCGGTCGCGAATACCAACGCGGTTGCCGCAGCAGCGACGCCTAAGCGAATGGGTTTCACGCGGGAACTCCGTAGTGGTTGTTGTTTGCGAGCGATATGGGTAACTCCATTTTGGAACAGAGTCAACGAATCGCACGTGACATCGCCGTAAGGCAGCGGGGATTCAACCTCGACGCAACAATCTCGCCTTATCGCGCGTCCAGTCGCGCTCTTTCTCGGTCTCGCGTTTGTCGTGCTGCTTTTTGCCCTTGGCGAGACCAATGCGGATCTTCGCCTTGCCGCGCTGCCAATACAGCTCGAGCGGCACGATGGTGTAGCCCTTGCGCTCCACCGCACCGATGAGGTGGGCGATCTCGCTGTGATTGAGCAGCAGCTTGCGGGTGCGTGCTGGGTCGGCGATAACGTGCGTGGACGTCGTCTTGAGCGGATTGATATGAGCGCCGATCCAGAACACTTCGCCATCACGCACGAACACGTGTGACTCGGTGATTTGCGCCTTGCCCGCACGCAGTGCCTTGACCTCCCAGCCTTCGAGCACGAGACCGGCTTCGTAGCGCTCCTCGATGAAATAATCGAAGCGCGCACGACGATTCTCGGCGATCGTTTTTGATCCTTCGCTGGTCTTGGGCTTCGTCTCGGTCTTCATGGTCTGCAGGCATTCTATACAATGCGCTGATGCGCGAAGTCGTTCGTTCTGCGATGGTGGGTGTCTCTGCCCTGAAGCTCTACGAGCTCATTAACGATGTGGAGCGTTATCCCGAGTTCGTTCCGGGTTGTCGTGTCGCCCGCGTCGAAGAACGAGGTGAGGGCTACGTCATCGCCACGCTTGGCGTGCAGCGCAGCGCGCTCAACACTGAGTTCACCACGCGCAACGAGCTCGAACCCGGTCGTCGGGTGACTATGCGACTTGTCAAAGGGCCGTTCCGATTCCTCGAAGGGGTATGGGATATCGAGCCGATCGGCGAGCAGGGTTGCTCCGTCACGCTACGGCTGCGTTTTGAGTTCGCGAATCGTCTCGCGGGTGCGATGTTCGCACCCCTGTTCGAAGAGACAGCCGCTTCGTTGGTCGATGCCTTCGTGCGCCGGTCGCGTCAATCGTGAAGTGTTCTTTCGCTGTCGCCTTGCAGAGCTGGCAGGGCGAGTTACCGATGATTCTGGAGTCAGGTGCGACCGTCGACGATTTGTTGCGACACGTTAAGCCTGTAGTCGAAAAGCAGCTCCAATCGGCGGGGCAGTACGCAGTCGATGAGACATGGTGGCGTGAGGCGCCGGTCGGAATTTTCGGTGAGCGCTGCGATCGATCACGCGCCCTCGTCGAGGGCGATCGGGTCGAGATGTATCTGCCGTTAAAAGTGGATCCGAAAGCCGCACGCAGGCAGCGAGCGCAACCGCATCAAACCGAGAAGGGCCGCAATCCGCTCACCCGAAAACCGGGTCGTTGAGCGGACCCGTCAGGGCGTGGCAGCGGCGGGCGTTGCGCTGGCCGCAGGAGCTTCGGTTGCCGGAGGTTCGGTGGTCGGGACTTCCGTCGGCGCACCCACGTTTTCGATGCGGCTGACTTTCTCATCGGTGAAGTAAATCGTCAGGCGCTGTTCCTCGGCTTTCTGCAGGCGACCGACCTTCAGGTAGTAGAGGTAGTCCCAGCGATCACGATCGAACGCATCGGGCAGCATCGGCGTGCCGAGCAGGAAGCGAACCTGCGCACGGGTCATGCCTTCCTTCACCTGCACAACCTGGCGCGCATCGAGGAAGTTGCCTTGCTGCACCGTCATTCGGTACACGCAGCCTGACGTCGGCAGAGCGATGAGCAGGACGGCCAGCAGGGCGAGGCCTCGCAGGCGAGGACGAAAGACTGGAGCAGGTCGGCGGCGCTGTACCATAATCGCCGCATTCTAACCCAACCCGTCGGGGCTCACGTGGAAAGCAAGGATCTACGCAAGGCTGGGCTGAAGGTGACGTTGCCGCGCGTCAAGATTCTCGAGATCCTCGAGGGTAGCGGCAACCGGCACTTGTCAGCCGAAGACATCTATCGACGCCTGGTCGACTCCCGCGAGGATATCGGCCTTGCGACCGTTTATCGTGTGTTAACGCAGTTCGAGGCCGCGGGTCTCGTGACCCGCCACCATTTCACCGATGGCATGGCGGTCTTTGAGCTCAACGAGGGTGCGCACCACGATCACATCAAGTGCGTCGATTGCGGGCACGTTGAAGAGTTCATGGACGAGGATATCGAGCGGCGGCAACACGCCGTTGCCGAGCGTCACGGCTTTGAAATCACCGACCACGCGCTCGTGATTTACGGGCACTGCCGGAAGACGAACTGCCCGCATCGCGCGAACGCGGTGGACTGACTCCGCCACACAGCATTTCGGCGGCGTGTTGGCGCGCCGTATCGGTGATGGTGACGCCACCGAGCATCCGGGCAATTTCTTCGATTCGCTCGGCACCTTGCAGGTCGCAGATGCCGGTCTGAGTTCGCTTGCCATCGCTCTGCTTGCGCACCTGCAGATGCTGGGTGCCGAGGGCAGCCACCTGCGGAAGATGCGTCACGCAAAGTACCTGCGCGCTCTGCGCGAGTGCGGCGAGTTCGCGGCCAACGATTTCGGCGACGGCGCCCCCTACACCGGAGTCGACTTCGTCGAACACCATGCAAGCGGCCGAGTTCGCATCGTTCGTGGCACGTGCCGCGAGCGCCACTTGCACGGCCAGTGACAGACGCGATAGTTCGCCGCCCGAGGCCACCTTGGCGAGCGGGCGAGGAGGTTGGCCTGCATTGGCTGACACTTGGAACTCCACGCTCTCTGCACCATGGGCTTGCGTGAGTTCAGTCGATGCTTGAGGGTTGAGCGCGATACGAAACTCGCCACCCACCATGCCGAGACCTTGCATGCGCTGTGTGATGTCGGCGGCGAGCTCGTCGGCGGCTTTGCGTCGCAGCTTCCCGAGTTGTGCGGCGAACTTTCGCCATTCGGCGCTGACGCGATCACGCTCGGCGGAGAGCGATCCGGAGTGCTGTTCGAGTTTTTCGAGTCGGTCGAGCTCGACCCCAAGTTCCGAAAACACCGCCGGCAAGGCTTCGGGTGCGACGCGGTGCTTGCGGGCTAGCGACTCGATGGTCGCCAAGCGTTGTTCGACGAGCTCCTGACGACCTGGGTCGGCCTCGAGTTTGTCGAGATAGCGGGTGAGATCGCCCGCCACATCGCGCAGCCGGATTACGGATTCCTCGAGTGCGGGGAGACTCTCGGCCAGCGCGGCATCGAGGTGGGCAACTTGGCGCACCTGGTTCAGTGCGCGAGCGGCGAGTGCGTGCGCATTTGATGACTCGTTCGCATCGATGAGCTCTAGCGCGACACGGGCGGCGTCGGCGAGTTTTGCGCCATGCGTCAAGCGGTGTCGCTCCTCCATCAGTGATGCGAGCTCGCCCTCTTTGAGCGCGACCGTTTCCCACTCGTTGATTTGATGTCGCAACAATTCGAGTCGCGAGTCGCGATCGCGCGCCGCGGTCAAAAGATCCTCGAGTGATTCGTCGGCTTTGACGCGCTCGCGATGTAGGTCTGCGACTCGATCGGCAAGATTCGTCGCGCTCGCGTAGGTGTCGAGCAGCTCACGCTGCGCATGGCTACGCATCAAAGATTGAAACTCATGCTGGCCATGGATGTCGGCCAGCCATTCGCCCGCGTGTCGTAATAATTGAACAGCGACCGTCTGGCCATTCAGATAAGCGCGGGATTTGCCGTCGCGTTGAATGACGCGCCGCACGACGAGTTCCTCGTCGCTCTCGATGCTCTGTTCCTTCAACCACTCGCGCAGCGCCGCGGGTGTGCCGGTAAGTTCGAAGGTCGCCGTGATTTCAGCCCGATCGGCGCCATGACGGATCACCTCGGCGCCGGCTCGGCCACCGATCGCCAGTTGCAAGGCATCGACCAAAATCGACTTACCCGCGCCGGTTTCGCCGGTGAGCACGGTGAGACCTTTGCGAAGATCGAGTTCGACACTCTCGATGATCGCGAAGTCACGGATGTGCAGGTGGCTCAACATGATGAAAGTTCGTCAGCGCAAAGCATCGAAACTGCGGCGCCCCCAGTTGAGTTTGCTGCGCAGCAGTCGGAAGTAGTCGTAACCCGCCGGATGCAACAGCGTGACGCGCTGCGCTGCCGGACGAATCGCGAGGGTGCCGCCAGGGGCTAGACGCCCGAGCGGATGACCATCGCAGGCGACCTCGGCGATCGAGTCGGGTCGATCCAACATCCGAACCTCAACGATGGATTTGGCGCCGACCACGATGGGGCGGTCGGAGAGCGTATGCGGACAGATGGGCGCGACCACGAACACTTCGAGCTCGGGATCGACGATCGGCCCGCCGCAGGAGAGGGCATAGGCCGTGGAGCCGGTGGCACTCGCCACCACGAGACCATCACCGCCGTGTGCGTTGACGAAGCGGCCGTTGATCCAGGTTTCGTAATCGACGAGGCGACCGATTTGACTCGTTTGCAGAACGATGTCGTTGAGTGCGAGACCGGCCTTGCGCTGTCCGTCGGCGGTGGTGAGTTCGGCCGAGAGCAAAGGCCTCGAGTCACGGGCGCAGCGACCCTCTATCGCATCATCGACCGAAGCGAGCATGTCTTCGGGCATGACATCGGTGAGGAAGCCCAGCCGACCACGGTTAACGCCAAGCAACGGCGTATCAGTGCGCGCGAAAAGGCCCGCAGCGTGCAGCAATGTGCCATCGCCGCCGATGGCGATCACAAGATCGGTGTCGTCTGCGAGGGTGTCATCCGGTACGAAGCGCACCGCCAGGTCGGGCAAGCGTTCGGCCTCGGACTCAAGCGCCAACACCTCGATCTGCCGTTCGCCGAGGTGGCGAGCGAGCAGGGCGGCACTTTCGGCGACGCGAGCATCGGCGAAGCGGGTGACGAGGGCGCAGCGACGGATGAGGGACATGCAAAGGCACCGAATGAGAGCTGCGCCGTTTTATCACGGAGCCCGGGGTGGCACCAACGCATAAACGGGTCGCTTGACGGGATTCGTCATGGGTCGGTAGCGTTTTACCCATGGCTCATGATTACGACTCCCTGAACGATCGCGCTCAACAGCTGCTGCGGGTACTCGTCGAGAGCTACATACGGGATGGGCAGCCCGTTGGCTCGCGCGCTTTGTCACGCGAATCGGGCCTGAGTCTCTCGTCTGCGACCATTCGCAACGTCATGGCCGATCTCGAGGAGCTCGGCTTCGTCGTCTCGCCGCATACCTCCGCCGGGCGCATCCCGACCGATCGTGGCTATCGCTTCTTCGTCGACACCTTGTTGCGCTCGCGTCCCCTCGAGGGGCTGGCGGCGGACGAACTGCGGCAGCAATTTGGGCCGAGCCTCACGGGCGATCCCAAAGCCTTGGTCGCGAACGCCTCGCAGCTGCTCTCGAACGTGACTCGCTTGGCCGGTGTCGTCACCGTGCCGCGACCCAAGGTCGCCTCGATCACCCAGATCGAGTTCGTCGCGCTCTCGGAAAATCGCGTGTTAGTGGTGATGGTGTTCGATGATCGCGAAGTGCAGAACCGCATCATTCACCTCTCGCGTCACTACTCAGGCGAGGAACTGCGGCGCGCCGCCCACTACCTGAACGAGCAACTGGTCGGCCGCACGCCAGAGGAAGCGCGGCGCGAGATCTTGCAGCAATTGCAGGATGCGCATGAGCATATGAACGCTTTGATGCTCGATGCGATCGGCGCAGCGCAGCAGGTGGTCAATCAGGCGCCGACCCCGGCCGCGGGCCTCGAGTACATCGTGGCGGGCGAAACCAATCTCATGGGCGTGGCGCAGCTCTCCAATGTCGAGAAGTTGAAGCGGCTGTTCGAGGCTTTCAATGAGCGCCGCGACTTCTTGCACCT
The DNA here is from genome assembly GCA_903910215.1 of uncultured Pseudomonadota bacterium. GTDB lineage: Bacteria > Pseudomonadota > Gammaproteobacteria > Steroidobacterales > Steroidobacteraceae > UBA964. The sequence continues at coordinate 123 of CAIVYV010000339.1, read as the reverse complement.
GCTCGACCAAAGCCTGCATGCCGAGGGTGTCCAGATCTTCATCGGGCAGGAGTCGGGCTATCGCGTGCTTGATGATTGCAGCATCGTCACGGCGCCTTACAGCGGTGACGATGGTGTCATGGG
>CAIVYV010000338.1 GCA_903910215.1 uncultured Pseudomonadota bacterium | reverse complement strand
TACCGAGGCGAAACTCACGCGTTACGCCGAGGTTCTGCTCAAGGAGCTCGGTGACGGCACGACCGACTGGGTGCCGAACTTCGACGGCACGATGGAAGAGCCGACGGTATTGCCCGCTCGCATGCCGAATCTGCTGCTCAATGGCACGACCGGCATCGCGGTCGGTATGGCGACCGATATTCCGCCGCACAACCTGCGCGAAGTGGCTAACGCCTGTATCCACTTGCTCGAAGAGCCCGAGGCGACGACCCGCGCGCTGATGAAGTTTGTGAAGGGCCCGGATTTGCCGACGGGCGCCGAGATCATCTCGCGACGCTCCGACCTGGTCGATTTCTATGAGAAGGGCACCGGCAGCTTCAAGGCGCGTGCGACCTATGTCATGGAAGATGACTGCATCGTCATCGAGGCGCTGCCTTGGCAGACCTCGGGCTCGAAAGTGCTCGAGCAGATCGCCGAGCAGATGCGCGCGAAGAAGTTGCCGATGGTCGAAGACCTGCGCGACGAGTCGGATCACGAGAATCCGACGCGTCTTGTCATCGTTCCGAAGGGCCGCAAAGTCGATGTAGAACAGCTGATGGCGCACTTGTTCGCCACCACCGATCTCGAGCGCAACTATCGCGTCAACCTCAACATCATCGGCCTAGATGGTCGACCGAAGGTGATGGGCCTGCGCGAGATCTTGAGCGAGTGGCTGAAGTTCCGCATCGCGACGGTACGCCGTCGTCTCGAGTGGCGCCTCGACAAAGTCACGCGTCGACTGCACATCCTCGATGGTTTGCTGGTTGCGTATCTCAACCTCGATGAGGTGATCCGCATCATCCGGCGCGAGGATGAGCCGAAGCCGATATTGATGAAGCGCTTCAGCTTGAGCGAGGAGCAGGCCGAAGCGATCCTCGAGACGAAGTTGCGTCACTTGGCCAAGCTCGAGGAGATGAAGATCCGCGGCGAACAGGCGGAACTCGCCGCCGAGCGCGACGATCTTCAATCCATCCTCGGTAGTGAGAAAAAGCTGCGCAAGCTGGTCTCAGACGAGCTCACTGCAGATGCCGAGAGATACGGCGATGCGCGTCGATCCAAGATCGTCGAGCGCGAAGCGGCACAGGCGATCGACGAGACGGCGCTGATTGCGAACGAGCCGGTGACGGTCGTGCTCTCGGCGGGTGGTTGGGTGCGTGCCGCCAAGGGGCACGAGATCGACCCACGCTCGCTGCAGTACAAGACGGGCGACCAATATCAAGGCGCGGCGCGCGGCATGTCTCTGCAGCAGGCGGTGTTCCTCGATACCACCGGCCGAACCTATTGCGTGCCCGCACATTCGCTGCCTTCGGCGCGCGGTCTTGGCGAACCGTTGTCCGGGCGCCTCAATCCGCCCGACGGCGCGCGATTCACGGGTGTGATGATGGGCGCCGAAGAGAGTCTGTGGCTCGTGATGTCCGACGCAGGCTATGGGTTTACGGTGCGCTTCAAAGATCTCATCACGGATCGCAAGGCCGGTAAGGCCGTGCTCAATGTGCCTGAAAACTCGTATGCCATTGCACCTGCGTTCGTGCCGTCCGAGAAGGCCTTGGTGTGTATCGCCATCGTCGATGCGGATGGCGAGAACGGTCGTTTGCTCGCATTCCCTGTGAGC
>CAIVYV010000337.1 GCA_903910215.1 uncultured Pseudomonadota bacterium | reverse complement strand
GGACATCTTGCCAGGCGCACCAGTCGCGCAGACTGCTCACGCCGGATTGCCATCTCGCGATCCGCGCTCCCATGGCATTGAACCATGCTGGTGCGACAGCGAGATCGTCGGTTTCGCACGCGGCGACGCCGAGAAGGCCGTCCAGTCGACCCCACGCCTGCATCCACGCACCCATCGTCGTTGTGAACGTGGCGGTAGCCTTGACCAACATAGCTCGGCGACCAAAGTCGGCTGCAGCCGCAGCAAAGCATCGGGCTATGCGAATGGTGTCTTCGTCGTCAGAAAATGCGGCGAAGATCGCCTGCAAACGAGAGCATCGATCAATGATGACTTGCAGCTCATCCCAAGATCGCGTTGCATGACCTATCCCCAGGCAGTTGCGAACATTTTCCTGGCTGCGCAGGGCCGCGGTCTTCCGCCGCAACACCGCGATCAGTTCCATGTCCTGCACCGCTGCCTGCAGTTCAGGTGGCTGGTTGCGGCAGTACGGGCGCAGTCGATTCCTTGCTGTTCGGCGAGCAAAGTAGGACAAGATGCCGCGTTTGCTCGCGGCGACGCGAACTAGATCGAGTAACGGCAGCACATCCGAGTCGAGTAGTTCCTCACGATAGATCTGCAACAATCGGCTTCGTTCAGCTTCGACTTCGCGCCCAAGTGCGACGTAATCGCGACACGCTGCGATGTTTGTAGATGCGTCTGCCGATGAGGTGAGAGCCAGCGGCATCGGCGTGGCGTTATCTAAGGTCTCGGCACAACTCGCGAGTGCGGAAATGCCACGCCGTGAACTGTCCGCGAGTGGTACATTGGCGTTAATGGCCGAAAGCAAAAGCTCAAGCGACGAACGGAGTTGGTTGAGCGCCGCCGTCGCATCGTCAGTCGCGGCGCGTACCTCGTCGCGCAAGGTCATGCTTGCCGTGCGACGTGTTACTTCTCGCAACAGGTGCTCACGGACAGGGTCCACCGGTGCTGCCATCGTGGCGACTTCTCGCACGAGTGCCCGCAAAGCCGTTAACGTGGCCTCGGAAGTCGCAGACATTTCGTTCAGTTGCGGCGTAGCAGCGGGGCCGTCGCCGAGCCGAGAGAGGCGACCGAGCACTTGGTGCAGCGTTTCGCCCGATCGACGTGGCTTGTGAAGTTCTCTTACATACGCGTTGAGGGCATCACGCTCACGAGTCAACGCTGTGCATTCGGAGCGCCAGCGATCAGTAATCGGTAACGAGCGGGCTCCCATTGCACGCTCCAATTGGGCAAGTATCTCTCGCTTCGACGCTTTGGCCGAGTGCAACTCCAGACAGAAAGCACCGAGTCCATCTTTCTCGAGGCGATCTCTCACGACAGTGAGGGCAGCCATCTTCTCTGCCACGAACAGCACCCGTTTTCCGCGTGCGATGGAATCAGCAACGACGTTCGCGATCGTCTGACTTTTACCCGAACCCGGCGGCCCCTCAAGAACAAACGAAACACCCTGAGAGGCACTTCGTATTGCGGCAAGTTGGCTCGAGTCGGCGTCTCGTGTGCAGAAGAGGTCGTCAGCCGGAACATCGTCATCAAGCGTTTCGGCATTCGCAAAGGGGGGATTGGGCAGATCCTGACCCGGCTTCTCAAGCAGGTGGTTGACGAGCCGATTTCTCCTCAGCGTCTCTAGATGCTCCTGGAGGTCTCTCCACATCAGGAACTTACTGAACGAGAACATGCCCAAGGTCGAGGCGTCGATCACTTCCCACCGTTTCATGCCGCGAATGACCTCACGAGCCCGTCGCATCAGTAGGGGAACATCGACTCCGTTCTCATCCTCGGGTATCACGCCCAAGGGGGACACATCCAGTCCGAACTCCATGCG
>CAIVYV010000336.1 GCA_903910215.1 uncultured Pseudomonadota bacterium | reverse complement strand
CAGGGACACTCGTGTCTGTACGTCTGCGCCGAAGACACCCACGGCACCCCGATCATGATCCGCGCGCAATCCGAAGGAATTCGTCCCGAGGATCTGATCGCGCGCGTCGCCGAGGAACACAAAGCCGATTATCGCGACTTCCTGATCGGCCATGATCAGTTCCACTCGACGCACTCGCCCGAAAATCGCTACTTCACCGATTCGATGTTCGAGCGCTTGCAAGCGGCCGGGCACATTACGCGCCGCAGCGTCCGCCAGGCCTACGACGAGAAGGCCGGCATGTTCCTGCCTGATCGCTATGTGCGCGGCACTTGCCCGACCTGCAAGGCGACCGATCAGTATGGCGATAGCTGCGAAGTCTGCGGCGCGACCTACACGCCCGCCGATCTTATCGAGCCACGCTCGACGATCAGCAATACAGCACCCGTGTGGCGAGAATCAGAACATCTTTTCTTTGCACTGGGCCACTTCGAAGCGATGCTGCGCGAGTGGGTCAAGAGTGGCTCATTGCAGGATTCCGTCCGATCGAAGCTCGATGAATGGTTCAACTCCGGCTTGCAGGACTGGGACATCTCGCGCGATGCGCCCTACTTCGGCTTCGAAATTCCAGGTGCGCCCGGAAAATATTTCTACGTTTGGTTCGATGCGCCGATCGGTTACTTGGGCAGTTTCAAAGCCTACTGCGACCGCACGGGCCTAGACCTGAACCAATACCTGCGCCCCGACAGCACAACCGAGCTGCACCATTTCATCGGCAAGGACATCAGTTACTTCCACACTTTGTTCTGGCCGGCCGTTCTGCACGGATCGAGCTTCCGCCGACCCACCGCCGTGCACGTACACGGGTTCCTGACGATCAACGGCCAGAAAATGTCGAAGTCGCGCGGCACCTTCATCACCGCGCGTCGCTACCTAGATCATCTACCCGCGGAGGCACTGCGTTATTACTTTGCTGCCAAGCTCGGCGCCGGTGTTGATGACATCGATCTCTCGCTCGAGGATTTCACGGCGCGCGTCAATTCAGATCTCGTTGGCAAGCTCGTGAACATCGCAAGCCGCTGCGCCGGCTTCGTCGCCCGCGGTGGCGGCCGTCTTGCGCCCGCGCTCGCAGATGCAGCGCTTTATGCCGAATTCACCGCCGCCGCACCTCGTCTTGCCTCACTCTTCGAAGCCCGCGACTACTCGCAAGCTATTCGCGAAATTATGGCGCTCGCCGATAAGGCGAACCAATACGTCGATGCGAATAAGCCTTGGGCGCTCGCCAAAGATCCGGCGCGCGCCGATGAGGTCATTGCCGTTGCGACCCAGGGCATCAATTTGTTCCGTGTGCTGATGGTTTATCTTGCGCCCGTGCTGCCGCAAATGGCCTGCAAGGCGGCGGCATTCCTCGGCGCACCTCTTGCGCGCTGGGACGAAATCGAGCAACCGCTACTCGGGACACCGCTCGCCAACTACGAACCGCTCGCCCTGCGTCTTGACCCGAAGCAGGTTAGTGCGCTGGTCGACACAGCGAGCAACACCGAGACACCCAAGGCGACATCCACGGACAAAAAGACGAGCTCCAAAGTGACGACACCCGACTCCGCTGCAACCAAGCCCCTGATCTCGATCGATGACTTCGCCAAGCTCGATCTACGCATGGCGCGGGTCGCCGAGGCGAGCCTCGTCGAGGGTTCCGACAAGCTGCTCAAACTCACGCTCGAGCTCGGCGAAGAGCGCCGAACGGTGTTCTCAGGCATACGCAAGACCTACTCACCTGAAGCGCTCGTCGGTCGCCATGTCGTCGTCGTTGCCAACCTCGCGCCGCGCAAGATGCGCTTTGGCGTGTCCGAAGGAATGGTGCTGTGCGCATCGGATGAGGCAGATCGCCTCTTCCTGCTCGGTGCCGACGAAGGTGTGACGAGCGGCCTGCCGGTCAGCTGATCCCAGCTCGCGTCATGAGCGCCCGCGCCGATGCCATTCACGCGCTATTGCCGCAGACCCAATGCACTCGCTGTGGCTTCCAAGGTTGTAGGCCGTATGCCGAGGCGATCGCTGCCGGCACCAGTTCCATCAATCGCTGCCCCCCGGGCGGCCAAACGACCATTCGTCAACTAGCGAGCTTGCTGCAGACCGACGAAGTAGCGTTAGATCCGGAGTGCGGCAGGGAAGGTCCTGCGATGGTGGCGTACATCGATGCGGATCGCTGCATCGGCTGCGCACGCTGCCTACCCCCCTGCCCGGTCGATGCGATCGTCGGCGCACAGCGGCAGATGCATACGGTGCTGAATGATCTTTGCACCGGATGCGAGCTGTGTATTGCGCCGTGCCCGGTCGATTGTATTTCTTTGATACCTCGCTCGGAGCTGCAACCTACGTCGCCGGAGCCCACGGCTGCAGATAACCTTCAGCGCTACGAGGCTCACGAGACGCGTCGGACACGACGCGAGCAGGAGCGACTCGCGCTGCTGGCTGCACGCAAACGTCGCATCGACGCGGTGGTGCCTTGAAACCCGAGGCTCGACAGCACATGTTCGAGCGTTTGCGCGCTGCGAACCCGCATCCCACGACCGAACTCGAATACGCGTCTGCTTTCGAGCTGCTGATCGCCGTCATTCTCTCGGCACAGGCAACGGATCGCGGCGTGAATATCGCCACGCGCAAGTTGTTTCCGGTCGCCAACACGCCGCAGGCTCTGCTCGCACTCGGCGAAGACGGCCTGCTACCCTATATCCGCACGATCGGTCTCTACAAGAACAAAGGCAAGAACATCATTGCTACCTGTCGTCTGCTGATTGAGCAACACGACGGCGATGTCCCACGCGAGCGCGATGCGCTCGAGGCACTACCGGGTGTCGGTCGAAAAACAGCAAATGTGGTGTTGAACACGGCCTTTGGCGAGCCGACGATGGCCGTCGATACGCATATATTCCGTGTGGCGAACCGTACGGGTCTCGCCCCCGGCAAGACCGTGCTCGCCGTCGAGAAGAAGCTACTCAAGAACGTTCCCGCGGAATTCTTGCAGGATGCCCATCACTGGCTGATCCTGCATGGTCGCTACGTCTGCAAGGCCCGCAAACCCAACTGCCCCGCCTGCCCGATCGCCGATCTGTGCAGCTATCGACGCAAAACCCGCGCCGACTAACTAGGAAATACCCTGCGCATGTTCTTTGACAAGACCCGCGATGATCTGCGCCGAGACTGGCTGACAGCCTGGCAACGACATGCCACGCAGTTACCGTTGACGCCGCTCGAGGCACAGCTGGTCGATCTCATTGCCGCACATCCGGAATATCACTCTTGGTTAGAGCGCGGCGATGAGGTCTTGCAACAGGAGTTTTCCCCCGAGGGGGGGCATATCAACCCCT
>CAIVYV010000335.1 GCA_903910215.1 uncultured Pseudomonadota bacterium | reverse complement strand
GGGCTTCAATGCCATTCGTAATGTGCTGAAGCCCGAAACTTCAGACACACTCGAGTTCGGGTGGCGATATCGTGGCGAGTCCGCAACGGCATCTTTGACGGCCTATCGGGTCGTGTTCGACGATCGCCAGCTCGCGATTCAGCAGGGTCCCGGTATTATCGGTAACCCCGCAGTGCTTGCTAACGTGGGTAGTGTCACCACCGAGGGCTTTGAGGCGGCGATCAACTGGCGTCCGATTCGCCACGTCAACTGGTTTACGTCGGCTGCATGGAACGACTCAACCTTCGATAATAACTACACCACCAATGGTGTCGTGATTCCGGTCGCCGGAAAGACGGTTCCCGATTCGCCGGACTTGTTGCTCCGATCAGAAATCGCCTACGACGACGGCAACTTCTTCGTTCGCGCTGATGGTAACTACGTCGGTAAGCGTTACTACACCTATCTCAATCGCGGTCACGTCGATGCTTACACCTTATTCAATGCGTCGATCGGTTACCGTATGAGCAATCTGGGTTTCGCCAAGAGTCTGACCGTTCAGGGTGCCGTCACGAATATCGAAGACAACGTCTACATTGCAACGGTGGGCTCTAACGGGTTCGTCAACGCTGATCCTAACGGCACGACGCAAACCCTACTGCGCGGCGCGCCGCGACAGTTCTTCTTCTCGCTCAAGGCCGAATTCTGAACCGGCGCGAGTTGCTGCTGACTTCCGGTGCACTGGCGTTGACCAGTGCACCGGCAAGCCAGGCTGCCGTCGATTCTGTGGTTAAACGGGCGCGCCCTCAGCGCCCCGACGTTCGACGCTTACCGAAGCGGATCGCCTTCGGTTCCTGTGCCAAGCAGGACAAGTCGCAGCTGATCTGGAGCGCTGTGCTCGCTTCCGACCCGGATTTATTCATCTTCCTTGGCGATAATATCTACGGCGATACGCGTGATATGGCGGTGCTGCGCCGCAAGTACGCTGAGCTCGCCGCGCAACCTGGCTTCGTCAGCCTTACCGAACGCACGCCTGTTCTTGCTACTTGGGATGATCACGACTACGGCGAGAACGATGCGGGGGCGGACTATCCTTTCAAGGAAGAGTCACGGCGAATCTTCTGTGACTTTTGGGGCGAACCCGAGGATTCGCTGCGTCGAACCCGTGATGGTATCTACGACGCTATCGAGTTCGAGCAGGATGGTAAGCGCCTACAGGTTCTCCTGCCGGATCTTCGCTTCAATCGAACGCCGATACGTTCACTCGATCTGGGTGGAAAGGAATACGATGCATGGGCCAAGGAGCTTGAGCGGGCTAAGCTTGACGTTCCGGGCCCCTATGAGCGCAACCCTGACGCGGCTGCGAGCATGCTTGGTCAACGGCAATGGGAGTGGTTAGACCAACAGTTGGCACGACCCGCGGATGTCCGAATCCTAGCTTCGAGTCTTCAGGTGGTTGCTGACTTCCCGGGTTGGGAGGCGTGGATTAACTACGCCGAAGACCATCAACGCTTGCTGCAGACGATCCGGGCGCGTCGGGCTAACGGATTGTTCTGTATCAGCGGCGATACCCACTACGCCGAAGTGTCGCGATTGACGACGAATGCACCGTATCCTTTGTGGGATTTCACCTCGAGTGGCTTGACTGAAGTTTGGCCGGTGACGCCGCCGAACTCGCGACGTATCGGTTCGGTATTACGAGAAATCAACTTTGGATTAATCGAATTCGATTGGGCGAAGCCGAACGGTGTTGGAATCAGCGTCGAGTTCCATGATGCCCAAGGCGAAGTTCGATCGATTACGAGTCTGACGACGAAAGAACTACGCGTGCCTTAACCGACTCTAGTCAGCTCGCTGCGCGGAATTGGCGCAGCGTTTGTTCTTCCATATATTTGGATAGTACGGAATCAGGCGTGCGTTTCAGATCGACGATCGTCAAGCAGTCAAGACAATGTCCAAAGTCGGGGTCGACATTGAAGCCAACGACCTCACCACCGAGTTTGAGATACTGACGAAGCAGAACCGGCACTTGCCGTTTGGCGTCTGATTCCGGCAACAGATCGGATAACGTATCGAGGCCTTCGACACCTTTTAGCTCACGGCTCAGATTTGCCAGCGTGTGCGTTGCCTTGAAAGGAACGCGCGGCTTGATCAAGGACGCGAGCACCGGATTTAAGTGATGCCACTTCAAGTACCGCACGAGTAGTGCATGTGAGGCTTTGTCGTAGTCGGCACTAACGCTAACCGGTCCTATCAATTTTGAGTAACGTGGATTACGACCTACGTACTCACCAATGCCGCGCCAGAGCGCCAGTAGCGGTGCAAAACTGCGTTGATACTCGACTCGAACGAACGATCGGCCAAGCTCAAGCGCAGGCCCGAGCATGACGAAAAATGGCTCCCGAAATTCGAACAAAGTCGTCAAATAAAAAGCTTGTCGGCCGTATGCGCGGCGCAATAGATCGATCTTCGCGAGGCGATAAGCACCAACCACGTTTTGCTTTTTCGAGTCCCATGCAAAGAGATGCTCGTAGCGCTGATCGTAAACATCGAGATCGAGGGAGGCGCCCGTTCCTTCACCGACGGCACGAAAGGTCAGTTCGCGCAGACGACCAATTTCCTGTAACACGGCGGGTATCGCACTTGCTGCCGCCGAGTAGACCCGCAGGCTTCCGAGTTCCGTCAATAGCGCGGATGATGGGAGATCGGCTATCTCGCGCTCCAACAAATATGCGGGTTGTGCTGAGGCGATCGGTTCCGCGGATACAAGATTGAATGTCCCCGCGCGATCGATAGCCAGCCCTGGGCGAGGAGCCGCCAGAGCATAGAGACGAATTCGCAGGAATTTCTCGAGCTTGAGCGAATCGTCCATTGACTGGATTCGTTCGGCTGGAATCGCCTCGCCAAAGCGCAGATCGAGACGACTGCCTCGCTTATTGGCAACCTCGCGAGGCAAGAGCGCTGTACGTAAGGCGGGGTGTAATAAGCCCGCCAATTGAAAGCCAAGGCCGTTGCTGCCGTGCACATAGAGCGGCATGACGGGCGCCTTAGCCGCGCGGATCAAGGTAATGGCACTGCGCTTCCAGATTGGGTCAGCGATACAGCCCTGCGACAAGTCGAGACTCGCCACTTCGCCTGCCGGAAAAATCAACAGCGCTCCGCCTCCCCAGACATGTCGCAATGCTTGGCGCGCTGCGGTGACATTACCGGCGCGACGCTCACGCACGCCGAAATTATCGACGGCGATGATCAAATCGCGAATAGCCGGAATCGATGCAAGAGCGGTCGTCGCGATGACCTTCAAGTCCGGTCTGCGGGCGGCGATGGCCGCAATGGCAGCGAGCCCGTCGATACCCCCAAAGGGATGATTGGCGGTAACGACCACGGGACCAGAGGCGGGAATGCGTTCGTATTCGCTCTGAGTAACGTCGAATGACACGCCGAGCTCGCGCAAAGCTGCGAGCGCGAATTCGGCGCCACGCAGGTCTGCGGGTAACTTGCGATACATCCGATCGAGGCGATCCACCCCCGTCAAACGACTGAGTTGTCGCCACATCCACGGCGGCATGGGACGCGGTGGGGGTATCAGCTGCTGGTCCATTGAAGTCGAGTCTCGTCAGCCGTCGTTTCATCAAGATGAACCTGGCGCGACAAATTGACGACATCAATAACAGTCGATACATCGAATCGACTTCTACTTGCCACAAATATTTCATCTTCTGCCATCACAATTTCGTAACTGAAAATTGCCATTTTGATCTAACCGCTTTTAGAGGTTGCTCGTGAAACCGAATCTTGTGATCCGTCGTGCCGTCTGTCTCACCATTGCACTCGGAATCGTTGTGCCTACCGCGGCTCGCTCGCAAGAAACCGACCAGCTTGAAGAGGTGGTGATTACGGCCATCGTCGATGCCGCCGCGCGCGCCGCCGAGCAGCAGAAAAAT
>CAIVYV010000334.1 GCA_903910215.1 uncultured Pseudomonadota bacterium | reverse complement strand
CGACTACACCGAAGCGCTGGTCTCGATCGACATCAACTCGGCGCGTGCTACTCGCGGTGGCGACATCGAAACCACCGCCACCAACACCAACCTCGAAGCTGCTGACGAAATCGCGCGGCAGCTGCGCATCCGCGACATCGGCGGCCTGATCGTCATCGACTTCATCGACATGGAGGAGCCGAAGAATCAGCGTGCTGTTGAAGATCGCTTGCGCGATGCCATGAAGATGGACCGCGCGCGCATCCAGATCGGTCGCTTGTCGCGCTTCGGTTTGCTCGAGATGTCGCGTCAGCGACTGCGTCCGTCACTCTCCGACTCGAGCCATGAAGTGTGCCCGCGCTGCCAAGGCATCGGCAGCATCCGCACGGTCGAATCGATGGCGCTTGCCATCCTGCGACTCATCGGCGAAGAAGCCCGCAAAGATCGCACCTCCAAGGTCATCGCCGAGGTACCGGTCGAAGTCGCCACCTACCTCATCAATGAAAAGCGCGAATGGCTGCGCACGCTCGAAGACAAGAGCGATGTCGAGCTCATCATCGTGCCGAACCTCAACATCGACACGCCGGAATATTCGATCCGTCGCGTCCGTGATGACGAGGCTGATCTGCCCGAGGTCAAGCGCCTGAGCTATCAGATGCCGACTCCGGCCAAAGTGCCGGACCCGGCTGGTACGCGAGAAAAACAAGCTCATCAGGAACCGGCCGCCGTGCCGACCTTCCTGCCGACCACGCCCGCTCCGATCGTGGTGCAGGCGCCTGCGCCGGCTGCTGCAGCCAAAGCGGTCGATGCCGGTCCGCAGCTCGGTATTTTTGTTCGGCTGTGGCGCTGGTTATTTGGAGCGCCGGCACCGCAGCAAGACGAGAGTGCCTCGCGCAACGGTCGACAACGCCAGGATCGACGCGATCGGGATCGTAATGAACGCGGTGGTCGCGGCCGAGATCGTGATCGCAACGAGCGCGGTGGTCGCGGTAAAGATCGTGATCGAGATAGAGACCGCGATCGTGACGGCAACGAACGCAAACCGCGTGAAGCCGCCAAAGAAACTCGCGATACCAAGCCGACGACGCAGCAAGCACCTCGCAGCGACGCCGGTCGCGGTGGGGATGGCGCGCGCAGTGAGGGCGGTCGCGGCGAAGGTCAAGGACGTCGCAGCGGTCGGGATGATCAGCGTCGTCGTGAGCCGCGTGGTGAGAACCGCGGCGAGCGTCAGGCTACATCAGGCACCGCGCCTGCTGCGGCGCCTGTGGCCGCTTCTGCGCCCGCAACGTCGGCACCGACTGCCGCTGCGGCGGTCGTGGGCGCTTCAGACGTAGAGCAGACGATGCAGGATGCACTGGCGCCGAATGCCGAGGGCGCTGCTGGCGGTGAGCGCGAAGGTGGCGCTCGGCGCGGCCGTCGCCGTGGCCGTCGCGGCCGTCGGGGTGGACGTGATCGCGAGGCTGGAGCCGTCGGCGCAATGAGCGCCGGTAGCGACGCGGCCGATGACACGCTGGATGACGCCGCCGATGCAGTACAAGAGCAGGGATTAGATGAAGGCGCCGACATGCGCCCCGCATCCGGCGAACAGATGTCGTTGCAGATGCAGCCCGAGGCTACCTCTGCGGGGGCTGACGATCTCGCCCCGCCGCCCATTGCCGCAGCGCCGGTTCAGGTGAGCTGGACTGGATTGGCACCGCCTGCCGCAATCGAACCTGCAGCGGTGACACCGCCTGCTGCGATCGAGCCCGAGCCAACGGTGCAAGCGCAATCAGTTGAAGCAGAATCGCCTGTTGCGACTGAGCCTGCCGCAGCAACCGAGAAGAAAGTGGTTTGGTCGTCGAGCCCCTCGAATTCGACCATCAGCTTCGGTCCGGGATACAGCTCACGCCGCGACGATCTTTGATCGTTGCGGCTGACCCAGCGCGTTCTTAGCGCGTTAATCGCAGACGCTAGGCAGATCCTCTTTGAGGGCTGCCTCGGCGCCCGCGAGATCGGCAAGCGTATTCACATCCGGCCCTGGTCGACGAGCAGCCTCGCCGACCAGGATCTTCATCCCGTTGAACAGCGCACGCAGTTGCTCTAGTTTTTCTGCCTGTTCCATAGGCGCGGGTGGCAAGCTCGACAAGCGACGCAACGACGCCACGCGATAGGCATATAGACCGAGATGACGGCGTGCAAGACCGAGGTCGCTGCCCTCCTCCGCCACCCCGTCCCGAAACCACGGGATCGGTGCGCGACTGAAATACAACGCAACACCCGATCTGTCGGTGACGACCTTGACCGCGTTAGGGTCAAAGTATTCCTCGCGATCGCGGATCGGCGTGGCGAGGGTCGCAATATCAGCCTCTGGATCCGCCAGTAACAATTGGGCGACCTGCGAGACGAGTTCAGCGGGCATCGAAGGTTCATCGCCCTGCAGATTCACGACGACCTCATCGTCCGCCCAGCCGCGCAACTCAGCGACTTCGGCAATACGATCCGTGCCGCTAACGTGATCTACTGAGGTCATCACGACCTCGGCGCCGAACTGACGCGCGACCCTCTCGATGCGCTCGTCATCCGTAGCGATCAAGACTTCGCGCGCCTGGCATGCCAGCGCACGACCATAGACCCATTGCAGCATGGGCTTGCCGGCCATCTCGATGAGCGGCTTACCCGGCAAACGAGTCGATGCGTAACGCGCTGGGATGACGATCCGAAACATCAGCGGGCGAGCAACGGATCGTCTGCAGCCAGCGTTCTCGCCTCTTCCTCGAGCATGACCGGAATACCGTCCTTGATCGGGAAGGCCAGCCGATCGGCGCGACAGACGAGGACCGCCTCCTCACGCACATGCACGAGCGGACCCTTGCACACGGGGCACGCGAGGATGTCGAGCAGTCTTTTGTCCATGGTGTTCATCCGTGGGATTTTTGATGAGATGCAACCAACACGCAAATCCGATCGATCAGACTTTGCCCATCTTCCGGCGAGAGCCGCGCAGTGACCGGCAACTCCCACATTCGCGCTTGCGCGAACGAGCGACATTTTACGGCATCTTTGCTCGTCATCAGGATGGCAGCACCATCTTCAAAAGCAAGATCTGCCGGGACGAACGCATGGTGATCCGCAAAGGCGTGCTCCTCGATCTCGAGCCCGAACTGCCGCAGTAAATCGAAAAAACGTCGCGGGTTACCGATGGCTGCTACTGCGTGGACCCGCTGGTCGCGGAAACTCTCAAGAGAGCGCCACTGACGAGGATCATCGACTCGCCGAGTCGCGGCTGGGAAAAGTCGTAACTCGAGTTGTCCATAGCGACCCGCCCAGTCAGCGTGACCACTCGATCCACCGTTGACGATGACGTAATCCACACTCGCAAGGCGCGTCACGTGCTCACGCAACGGTCCCGCCGGCAGCAAGCGACCGTTACCGAAGCCGCGCGACGCATCGATCACCACGATCTCAAGATCACGCTCGAGTCCGTAATGCTGCAAGCCATCATCGGCGACGATCACATCCACGCCAAGACCTTCTAGATGACGCGCACCGGCGGCCCGATCGGGACACACCACGACCCGCGCCCCGGTCGTCAGCGCATGCATCAACGGCTCATCGCCGACCTCGCTTGCCGTGACGCCGGCGACGACTTCACGCGGCTCGCGCAACTCGACACCGTAACCACGCGCCAGAATGCCGACGCGCAAGCCTCGGCGCTGCAGGGCATCCACCACCGCGGCAACGACCGGACTTTTGCCCGTGCCACCGACGGACAGATTGCCGACGATCACGACCGGCACCGACGCACGGTAGCGGGGTCGTAGACCCCATCGATAAGCCAGACGACGCACGCCACCGAAAAAGCCGAAAAGCGCAGCGAGCGGTGCGAGCAGCAGCGCACCGCTGCGACCCTCGTACCAAACCCCTTCGAGCCAGCGACGCAATCGAGAGGCCATCAGACCGCGAACTGCAATTGATGCAATTGGGCGTACATACCACCTTGAGCGATCAACGCCGCGTGGTCGCCCGCCTCGACCAATCGACCCTCGTGCATCACCAAGATGAGATCGGCACGTTCGATCGTCGAGAGACGATGGGCGATCACCAGGGTCGTTCGCCCCTGCAGCAAGCGACCCAAAGCCTCTTGCACGCGACGCTCCGACTCGTTGTCGAGCGCACTCGTCGCCTCATCGAGCACCAATATCGGCGCGTTCTTCAACAGAGCCCGCGCGATCGAAATTCTTTGACGCTGCCCACCCGAGAGCATCGCGCCTCTCTCACCTACCGGTGTATCGAGACCCTGCGGCAGATCCTGAGCAAAATCGAGCACATGGGCATTGCGAGCCGCTTCCTCGACCGCCGGATCATCGGGAGTCGTGAGATTGAACGCAATGTTGGCGCGGATGCTGTCATCGAACAGCACGACTTCCTGACTGACGAAGCCAATTTGTCGACGCAGATCTGCCAGCCGATAGTCACGCAGGTCATGACCATCGAGCAACACAGCCCCGGAGGTCGGATCATAGAAACGCGGCAGAAGACTCGCGAGCGTGGTCTTGCCGCTACCCGACTTACCGACGATGGCGACCGTCTGCCCAGGTTGCACGCGAAAGCTGACCTGCGAGAGCACCTCACCCTGCACGGCCGAGTAAGCGAACGCGACGTCACGAAACTCGAGCTCGCCGCGCGCGGTACTAAGCGCACGCACACCACCGACATCTTCGATCGGCGTATCGAGTACCTCGAAAACGCTGGCGCCCGCTGCGATGCCTTGTTGCAACGGACCGAAGACCTGCACGAGGCGACGGAGCGGCGCCGTGACGAGCAGCAAAGCGGTCAGGAACGCCATGAACTCATCGACTCGCATTTCGGCGTCGAACACCTGCCGGATCGAGAAATACAGCACACCGGCAAGGCCGAGCGCCGCGATCAGCTGCACCACCGGGTTAGCCATCGCACGAGCGCCGATCAAGCGCATGTTGCTGTGACGGTTACGCTCGTTAGCGACGTCGAAGAGCCGCTCTTCATGACCCTCGGCGTTGAAGATTTTGATGACCTTGTGACCATCGAGCGCCTCCTTGGCAACTCGAGTCACATCACCCATCGAGGCTTGAATACGCGCACTGTATCGACGGAAGGATCGATTGATGTACTGGATCAGCCAAGAGATCGGCGGCGCCAACACCAGCACGAACGTGGCTAGCTGCCAATTGAGCCACAGCAACATGCCGATCAAGGCAATGATCGTGAGCGTATCGCGGATCAGCACGGTGACGGCGTTGGTCGTAGCCTCGGCGACGAGCTCGATGTTGTAGGTCAATCGTGAGAGCAAGCCGCCCGAGGCAGCCGTGTCGTAGTAACGGGTCGGCAAGCGGAGATAGTGCGCAAACAACTCCGCGCGCAATGCTTTGATGATCTGCCGCCCCACCCAACCCGGGAAGTAGTTCGAGACGTAGTCACCGATCCCACGCAGCAAGAACAAGGCGATTGCACCGAGCGGAATCGCCCACAAGATGCGCGGATCCGGGTCGACGAAGGCGCCGCCTAGAAACTTTTGAACGAGATACGCGATCGCTGCATCAGTCGCAGCAAAGAGCACCATCCCGACGACACCAATCGAGAACATGCCCATATGCGGGCGCGCGTAACCAAGCAAGCGTCGGTAGACCTTCGGTGCGTCGAACACTTGCACGGGTGCCTGTACGTTCATCGCGCACTCCCCACGTTGCGAGTGGCCATATCCACACTGCCGAATCCGAGTTGTCGAAGCACATCGATACCGCGGACGACATCGCGATGTCGCGCCTCGCCATCCGCACGAAACACCACTGGCCGCGTCACATCGCCATTCGACGCCTTAACGATCGCATCGCGCAACGCATCGGCATCGGCACTCACCATCTGACCCGCTACTTGGTAGCGACCATCAGCCAACACCTCGATCACGAGCGACTCTTCGGCCAATGCCGATCGATCATCCGTCGTCGCCGTCGGCAGAGAAATGCGCAAGGCACCCTCAGTGACCCAACTCGAGGAGAGTAGAAAGAACACGACGATCATCAGCACGACGTCGATGAGCGAGACGAGGTTGATCTCGGGATCCTCAACGCGTCGGACTCGAAAGTTCATCGACGAGCTCCACGTACGACGAGTAACGCCAGCGCCTGCTTTTCCATCTCGATCACGAGTGCGTCGATATGACCCCGCAGGCCGCGATGTGCGATGAGCGCGGGTATGGCAACGAGCAAGCCCGCCGCGGTGGTCACGAGCGCCTCGCTGATACCGCCCGAGAGCACATCGGGTTGCGTGACGATGCCAGCCTCGAGCACCGAGAAAGCCCGGATGATGCCCGTCACGGTACCGAGCAAGCCGAGTAACGGCGCAACACTGGCAACGGTTCCCAAGGTATTGAGGTAACGCTCGAGCGCGTGGGCCTCGTGACGTCCGACTTCTTGGATGCGGGCGATACGCTCATCACGCGTCAGATCTCGATCGGTCACCACCGTTGCAAGCACCCGCCCAAGGGGCGATGAGGCCCGCAGCGACTCGAGCGCGCGATCATCGATCGCATCGGCAGACAACAGACGCGAAGCCTGTGGCAGAGCCTCGACGGGAACGACTCGCGACCTCT
>CAIVYV010000333.1 GCA_903910215.1 uncultured Pseudomonadota bacterium | reverse complement strand
GTATCCCACGGCCTTCGACACCGGCTTTGGTGCCGACATCGGCCAAGTGCTGGAATGCCGCGACGAACTCGGGGCGGCAATCGGGGTAGCCGGAATAGTCGAGCGCGTTCACCCCGATGTAGAGATGTTGTGCCTCAAGCACTTCGGCCCAACCGAGCGCCAACGAGAGCATCAGCGTGTTGCGCGCCGGTACGTAGGTCACCGGGATCCCGGCGGTCGGCTCGTTGGGCACACCGATGGCAGAGTCCGTCAGCGCCGAGCCTCCAATACCAGCGAGATCGACGCCCATGATGCGATGGTCTTGCGCGCCGAATACCTTGGCGATTTTGGCGGCCGCCTCGAGCTCGATCGAATGTCGCTGCCCATAGTGCACCGAGAGCGCGTAGCACTCGTGTCCGGCCTCGCGTGCCATCGCGAGTACCGTGGCCGAATCGAGCCCACCCGAGAGCAACACGACTGCTCGCTTCACCGAAGATGTGGTCATGAGCTTCGATCAACGACCGGGGACATCGCCCCAAAGATATTTGTGCAGTTGGATCTGGAAGCGTACCGGAAGACGATCCTCCAGTATCCAGTCGGCCAGATCACCTGCCTTCAACTGCTGATGACTCGGCGAGAACAGCACGGTACAACGCTCGGTGAGAGCGCGCGCTTTCAACTGCTCGCGACTCCACTCGTAATCCGTACGATCAGCGATGACGAATTTGAGCAGATCCTTCTGATCGAGACGTAAGAGCTCATCGTAACGATTACGCGACTCCTCGCCTGAACCTGGCGTCTTGATATCGACGACCTTGACCACCCGAGGATCGACTCGCTCGAGGGACATGGCACCGCTCGTCTCGAGCGAAACGCGATAACCCGCATCGCACAAGACCGTCAGCAACTCGTGCACTGCCGATTGAGCGAGTGGCTCACCACCGGTCACGCAAACGTGACGGACCTCGAGCTCCGCCACTCTGGCCAGAATCTCGGGCAACGACCACCACTGACCGCCGTGGAAAGCATAAGCCGTATCGCAATATTGGCAACGGAGCGGACACCCCGTCAGACGCACGAAGACGGTCGGAATGCCGACGGTATCCGCCTCGCCCTGCAGCGACCGGAAAATCTCGGTGAGTTTGAGACGGGTTTCTTTGGTCACTCAGCGCAACTTCTGCAAGGCATCTGCGGCCGTGCGCGCCGCATCGCTCTCCGGATAGCGCTGCAACAACTCACTGAGACTGCGTCGAGCATCCTCGTTACGTTTCAGCTCTATTTCCGACAAGCCTTTCTTCAACAAAGCATCAGGCGCCTTCGATCGATCGGGCGAGCGACCACCGACAGCCGAAAACGCCTCGACGGCACGCGCGTAATCGCGACTGAGGTAGTAGGTTTGACCAAGCCAGTATTGAGCGTTATCCGCAAGCGGATGTTGGGGATGAGCCGCAAGGAACGCTTTCATGCCCTCGATCGCCTCTGGATAACGGGCTGCCTTGAGCGCATCGAAGGCGCGGTTGTATAGCGCCTCGGCTGAAGGGTCCGTCACCACGGTCGGCGCTGCGACCGAAGCAGAAGGAGGCTCCACGACCGGCGCTGCGACCATCGCAGGTCGACGCTCGAGCTCGACGAGACGCCGATCGAAGTCGGCAGCCAGGTCGGCAAGCTGCTTGCGTAGTTGCTGGTTCTCGTTTTGCGACGACTCGATCGCGCCACGCAGTTCACGCAACTCGGTGGCTTGCGCCTCCAATCGCTGCGACATCTCGATCAGGGTCTGGCTCTGGAGAGTCTGCTCGAGCTGCGCCACGCGCAACTCGAGGTCCTCCACACGAGAGCGTGTAGATTGAGCGAAGAGCGGTGTTGCCGACAACAACACCGCACCCGCTGCAATCCAAGCGATCGATCGCATCAATTAGAACCGTATACCAACTCGACGCGACGGTTCTTGGTGAAGGCTTCTTCACCCTCACCGCCCATCGCCGGACGCTCTTCGCCGTAGCTCACCGTAGCGAGGCGCGACTCCGCCACACCCTGCAGTGCCAGTGCGCGACGCACGGCCTGGGCGCGGCGCTCGCCGAGACCGATGTTGTACTCGCGCGTACCGCGCTCATCGGTGTGCCCTTCGAGACGCAGGCTCACACCCGCCTTGCCATTGAGAAAGCGCGCGTGTTGCGAGAGCAGATCGAGATCGGCACTCGAGATGGCGTCACTATCGAACGGGAAATAGATCACAAGACGATTGACGAGCTCCGGCGGCAGACCGACGGGGTTGCTCGATGCGTCGCCGACCATCCCGGCTGAAACCGCATCATCGCTAGCATCCGGTTGAGCCACGGCCGACTCGCTCTCACTCTTGGCCACCGGCTCCGCTGGGGCCTCATCCGCCTTCTTCGGCGATGAGCAGGCAGCAAGCAATGCAAGCAAGGCGAGCGGGGCGATGAATCTCAAAGTCATGATGTTCTCCGAAAACTGAAGTGCGAATTATGACAGGAAGCGAAGCGCAAGACCGTCAGGGCAGAAACGGACCCCAAGCCGGATCGCGAACGTCGCCTCGGTCGGCTTTGAGCCGCTGCGAGATGAGTCCATCCGCAGACACCGTTGCCAATACGCCCTGCCCTCGCTCCCGCGCGGCATAGATCAGCGTGCCGCCATCGGGTGAGTAGCCGGGCGACTCGTCCTGCGAGCCTTTCGACAATACGGACATCGATCCGTTCCCAAGATCCTGCACCGCGACTCGATAGCCGCCGCTGTCACGCGTGATGAAAGCGAGTTGCTTGCCATCGGGTGATAGGCGCGGCCGCGCATTGTAGTTGCCGCCGAAGGTGACTCGGGTGGCCGTCGCGCCCGCACGCGGCTCGGTTCGATAGACCTGCGGACCACCTCCGCGGTCGGAAGTGAAATACAGCCGTGAACCATCGCCCGACCAGACAGGCTCGGTGTCGATCGACGGATGCTCCGTCACCCGAGTCAAGGCACCGCCTTCGAGTTCGAGCACGTAGACATCGAGGTTGCCAGCAGGCGATGACAGCGTGAGCGCCAAGCGCCTGCCGTCGGGCGACCACGCAGGTGCGTTGTTCACGCCAGCGCGACCCGACACGCGCCGGCGCTCTGCCGTACGCAGGCGCTGCACGTAGATCGCGGCACTGCGCGTCTCGAAGGAAACGTAAGCCAACCACTCGCCATCGGGCGACCACGCGGGCGACATCAACGGCTGCTTCGACTCGAGAATCACGCGCGAGTTTTCGCCATCCGCGTCAGCCACAATGAGCTGGTATCGCTGCGCGGGTGGACGCCCGTCGACCGAGACATACGCGATGCGAGTAGCAAAAGAGCTACGTGCACCGATGATGCGCTCGTAGATTTTATCGGCGATCCGATGCGCTGCATTGCGCCAGGCTTGCGGCGAGGCAACCATGCGCTCGCGCAGCAATTTTTGGCCGGTCAACAAATTGGTCAGCTCGTAATCGATCTGATGCCGACCATCCGCCGTCACCGCATGACGTCCGGTCACAAGATAGTCGGATCGATTGGCAGCGCCAGCGGAGAATCGTCCGCTACGCGTAAGGTCAGCCGCCACCACCTCGCTCGAGGGGCGCGGGTCGGAATCGAAAGGCAGCACGGCGATCGGAATCGGATCGGTCACTCCCGAGGTGATATCGATCTTCAGTTGCGCTGACGCTGCCGTCGACGCGAGCAACACAAGCGCAACCCACCACCCCTTCGTAGCGATGCCTCGGAACGAATTAATCATAGGGTCTGAACCTCAACTCCAAAGTACGCTCGAACAGGGCCGGATCCGGCGGTGGCGGTAGAGGCGAAGCACGGAACACCGCCGCTTCGATCGACTGCTTGACCGCTTCATCGCCATTGCAAGTGCGCACTTCGGCGCGCACCACCGTGCCACCCGGAACCTGCGTGACGATGACCAGGCAGTCGAGCCCTGCCTTGGCGCTCGGCGGGCGTATCCAGGCGCGTTGCACGCGCGCTTGAATGGCCTGCGCCCATTGCGCACCGAGACCTGCAAGGCGCGAGGCATTGCGACGATCCTCTTCGGCGCTGAGCGCACGCTGCAACTCCGCTTCGCGCTCTGCCTTGATGCGCCGATCTTCCGCCTCTGCAGCGGCCTTGCGCTTGGATTCGGCTTCAGCCTCCGCTTTGCGCTTTGCCTCGGCCTCTGCCTCGGCTTTGCGTTTGGCTTCTGCCTCCGCCTTGCGCTTCGCCTCCGCCACGCGCTTGGCTTCCGCCTCGCGTTGCGCTTGCTCCTTCGCACGATCCGGCTTCGGCGGCGTCGGCTCCACCGGCGGCTTGGATACTGGCACGGATTCTTGCTGCAGCTCAGGCTCGGGCTCGGGCTCGGGCTGCGGTGCGACCGCTGGCTGACGACTAGGCCGCAACGCGCCAATCTCGCTCGCATCAACCACCGTCGCCTCGATGGCGAGCGTTTGCAGCGGTGGCGTGGAAGGCGACGTGACCCACCATCCTCCGGCCATGATCACGGCTACGAGTGCGCCATGTAGCAGCACCGATAGGATGAAGGGTCGCCAACGCCCCGCTTGCGAGCTCATGAGCGCGGCAGAGGCTCGGTCAAAAATCCCACCTTGGCGGCACCGGCGCGCTGCAAGAGAACCATCGCCTCGACGACGCGGCCATATGGCACAGCGCGGTCACCTTTGACGAATACCGGCACACCCGGCGTTCGACGCAGCAGCGCCGCTACGCGTGATTCCAGCATCACATCCTCGAGCGCCTCGCTCGGGCTTTCGCCTTGGTTAAGGAACAACCTGCCTTCGGCATCGATGGAAATCACGATCGGCGGGGTGTCTTTGAAATCATCAGGGTCGATGGCCTCCGCTTCGGCCTGAGGTAAATCGACCTTGATCCCTTGGGTCAGAAGCGGTGCGGTCACCATGAAGATGATGAGCAGTACGAGCATCACGTCGATGTAGGGAACGACGTTGATCTCGCTCATCGGGCGGCGGCCCCGCTTCAGCTGTGCCATAGCGGTTCTTTGACCTCAACTCACGCTGCGCGTCGCATGACGCTGCAGAATGGTGGAGAACTCTTCCATGAAAGCGTCGTAGCGACTTTCGAGACGCCACACTTGATCGGCATAGCGGTTATAGGCAACTACCGCTGGGATCGCGGCGAAAAGACCGATCGCAGTCGCGATCAAGGCCTCGGCGATACCGGGCGCCACCGTGGCAAGTGTCGCCTGCTGCACTGAACCCAAGCCGACGAAGGCATGCATGATGCCCCACACGGTTCCGAAAAGGCCCACGTAAGGACTCGTCGAGCCCACCGTGGCGAGGTTCGATAAACCCTGCTCGAGATTCTCGATTTCTTTGATTTGCTGGGCTTTCATCGCCCGACGCGCACCCTCGAGCAGGACGTCTGCACTGTCTACACCCTGCTGCTTCAGACGCGCGAATTCACGAAATCCCGCCTGGAAGATGCTGTCGATCCCAGAGGCTCGTCCGCGCGCCTCGATGCTTTTATAAAGCGCAGCCAGATCGCCGCCCGACCAAAACTCACGATCGAAGCGTTGCAGATCGTCCGACGCCGATCGCAACACCTTGCGCTTGCGGAAAATGATGCCCCAGGAATAGATGGAGGCCGCCAGAAGCAACGCCATCACCGCCTGAACCACAATCGTGGCTTCGGCAATCAAGCGCAAGATGGACAGATCATTCAAGGCAGATACTCCGACATGCGCCGCGGACGCAGCGACTTGGCATCGACACAAACCACACGGACTCGACCCTCGATCAGAAGTTCCCCATCGGCGCGATGGATGGCCTGTTCGAAGATCGCACTGGTGCGACCATCGGGAACCGCCCGACAACTGACGATCAACTCATCGTCGAGTCTCGCCGGCGCGCGATAATCAACATCAACGTGCAGCACCATGAACATGACGCCGCGCTCACGCTCGAGCGACGACTGCGACACCCCGAGGGTGCGCAACCATTCGGTGCGAGCGCGTTCCATGAACTTGAGGTAGTTGGCGTAGTACACGACGCCACCAGCGTCGGTATCTTCCCAATAGACCCGCACCGGCCAAGTCCAATTCTCGCCGAACAATCGACTCATGCATCCTCACCGAACAAGGGCATGGCGGTGGCCGGACGCGCCGGAGGCGTCAGCCCGAAGTGCAGATAGGCATTGCGGGTCGCGACGCGACCGCGCGACGTGCGCATCAAAAAGCCCTGCTGGATCAAAAACGGTTCGATCACATCTTCGAGCGTGCCGCGCTCTTCGCCGATGGCAGCAGCCAGACTATCAATACCAACAGGGCCACCCTCGAACTTGTCGATGATCGTCATGAGCAGCTTGCGATCGAGCACATCAAAACCGAGCGGATCGACCTCGAGCAAATCGAGCGCGGCCGCCGCCATCGCCGCCGTGATGGTGCCATCGCCCTTCACTTGAGCGTAATCGCGGGCACGCCGCAGCAGACGATTTGCGATACGCGGCGTACCGCGAGAACGCTCGGCGATCCGCTTCGCACCTTCAGTCACGAGCGGCACACCGAGTATTCCGGCCGAACGTGTCACGACATCGGTGAGATCAGCCACATCGTAGAACTCCAGACGCTGCACGATCCCGAATCGATCGCGTAACGGCGAGGTCAACAAGCCCGCACGTGTGGTAGCACCCACCAAGGTGAAGGGGGGCAGACTGAGTTTAATGGACCGCGCCGCCGGCCCTTCCCCGATCATGATGTCGAGCTGGTAGTCCTCCATCGCGGGGTACAGGACTTCTTCGACCACGGGCGACAGCCGATGGATCTCATCGACGAAAAGTACGTCGCGCGGCTGCAGGTTCGTCAGCAGCGCGGCAAGATCGCCCGGCCGCTCCAACACGGGTCCCGAGGTCTGCTTGAGATTGACGCCCATCTCAGTAGCCAAAATATTTGCTAGCGTCGTCTTGCCGAGACCCGGCGGACCAAAGATCAGCACGTGATCGAGTGCTTCACCGCGACTGCGTGCCGCACCGATGAAAATCTCGAGCTGCTCTTTCACAGGGCGCTGGCCGACATAATCAGCCAGACGCTTCGGTCGAATAGCCCGATCTATGGCCTCTTCCTCGCGCGAACCCTCTGCACTGATGACGCGCTCGGTCATTTAGCGGCCCCTTGCAACGCTTTACGGATGAGATCTTCGGTGCTGGTCGCACCCGCGCCCACCGCCTTGATGAGCCGCGTTGCCTCGGCAGGTTTGTAGCCCAAGGCAACCAACGCCGAGAACGCCTCGCCCTCAGGTCCCGCCACCGACATCTCGGCTGCGACCGTGGGGTTGGTTTGATCGGACTCGAGTCGATCACGCATCTCGATGACCAGCCGCTCAGCCGTCTTGCGCCCGACCCCGGGGATCTTCGTGAGCGCACTGGCATCGCCCGCGAGCACGCAGGCGGCAAACCCTTCGACGGTCGTACCCGACAGGATCGCAAGTGCGATCCTTGGGCCCACGCCCTGCACCTTCAGCAGATGGCGGAACAAGCGCCGCTCTTCGAGACTGCCGAATGCATAGAGAATATGGGCATCTTCGCGAACGACCAGATGAGTTAACAAACGAGTCGTCTCGCCCACGGACGGTAGCCCATAAAAGGTCGACATCGGAGCCTCAAGCTCGTACCCGACACCGCCCACCTCCAACAACAGCTGGGGTGGCGCTTTGATGACAATCTTGCCGGTTAGCGAACCGATCATGCGTTGCCCGCCGCCAGTAACGCGCGCAATCGGCGATGGTGCGCATGGCAGAGCGCCACGGCGAGCGCATCGGCCGCGTCGGCGGTCAAACGCCCTTCGATATCGAGCACACTGCGCATCATGTGAGCCACCTGCATCTTGTCCGCACCGCCGAAACCGACCACCGCTAACTTGATCGCGCGCGGCGCGTATTCGGCCAGCTCGATCGTTTCGCCGATGGCTGCGAGGGCCGCACCACGAGCCTGCCCCAGCTTCAGGGCACTATCGACATTACGACTGACGAAGACCTTCTCGACGGCCACCTCGGTGGGGGCAAACCGCGCGATCAGATCACATACACCGGCATGTATGCGCGCGAGACGCGCCTGCACCACAAGACCATCCACTTCGATATGACCCTGCGCGAGACAGTGTTGCGTTCCGGGTCCGATTTCGAGGACTCCGAAACCCGTCCGTCTCGAGCCAGGGTCGAGCCCCAGGATACGAACCGTTTCAGTCAGGTCAGCCGTCACAGCCGTTGGCGTCGGGCTAGCCGCCGCAGTGGCGGACTCTGGATTGAAGGCGCGCCAAGACTTGGAGCGATATCGCGACATACGTCCGCGACCCCGAAAAAACGGCTGAAAAACCAGTTGCGTATGATACTCCGAAACGGAGACGCACCGTGCAAATTGCCGAGCCTGTTCCTGAGGCACTGAACCTCGACATCGAGCGATGGACCGACGCGCTGCGTCATGCAGGCGCCTCCGCTACGCACCTGCGGCAGGCGCAAGTGGCCGCGCGTGTCGTGGCACACATCACGGAAGACACGGAGCTGACCTGCGGCGTCTTGCTACACGAAGCCGCAATCGATTCCGCGCAAGTGCCAACCGAGTTCGGCGCTGCCAGTCGAGATGTCGCCGAACAACTCGCTCGACTTGGTGATTTCGGCGGCAGTATGCGTTGGGAAGAGAGCGTCACGCCGCGCGGCTCGCAAGCCGAAACTCTGCGCAAGATGCTACTCGCCGTCGTCTCCGATCCACGCCTGATCGTGGCACGAATTGCCGTGCAACTGGCCCGATTGCGCCTCGCGCGCGAGGCATCTCGCGAGGATCGTGAGCGACTCGCCAACGAAGCTCGCGCCGTCTTCGCGCCCCTCGCCCATCGCTTAGGTGTTTGGCAGGTGAAATGGGAGCTCGAGGATCTCGCGTTCCGCTACCTCGAGCCCGAGGCGTACAAAGCGATCGCCAAAGCACTGGCTGAACGTCGCGCTGATCGCGAAGCCTACATCGCGCGCTTTGTCACCGAATTGCGTTCACTGCTGGCTGCGCAGCATCTGCATGCCGAGGTGCAGGGCCGCGCCAAACATATCTATAGCATCCACAGAAAGATGCAACGCAAGCGATTCACGCTCGATCAACTCTACGATCTTCGAGCTGTGCGCATCGTGTGCGAGTCGGTAGCCGAATGCTACGCAGCTCTGGGCGTCGTGCACGGCCACTGGCCCTACATCCGCGGCGAATTCGACGATTACATCGCAACGCCCAAAGATAACTTTTATCGCTCGATCCACACCGCCGTGATCGGGCCTACCGGTGTTCCCGTCGAAGTGCAGATCCGCACCCTGGAGATGCACCAACAGGCTGAGCTCGGTGTGGCAGCGCATTGGCGTTACAAGGAGGGTGGCGCCCGAGATGCCAGCTTCGAGAAGAAAATCGAATGGGTCCGCAGGCTACTCGATACGCCAGAAGCCACTAGCACTGGCGATCAAGACTTTCTCGATCGAGTTCGCGCCGAGTTGTTCGAGGATCGCGTTTACGCACTGACGCCGCGCGGCGAAGTGGTCGATCTCCCCCAAGGTGCCACCCCTCTCGATTTCGCATATCAGGTGCACACCTCACTCGGTCACCGCTGCCGCGGTGCGAAGGTCAACGGCCGCATCGTGACGCTGACGCAACCACTCGCCAACGGACAGGTTGTCGAGATCATCACCTCGAAGCTGGAGAACCCCAGTCGCGACTGGCTCACTCAGGAAGGTTTTTTGGTCTCACCGCGCAGCCGCGCCAAACTGCGCAGCTGGTTTAGACGACTCGATGCCTCCGAGAACGAGGCCGCCGGGCGACAACTACTCGAGCGTGAACTCGCAAAACTCGGCGTGGGTCTCGATCTCGTGCCGGCGTTAGCTGCCGATCTGAAAGCCGGTGATGCGAGTCAGCTCTATCGATGGGTGGGCGAAGGCGAGACCACACTCACGCAAGTCGCAGCCGCGGTCTTGCGTCGGGTAACGCCCAAAGAGCCGGCACATACACAGGCTACCGTGCCACGTCGCACGCCGACGCAGGGCGCCATCGAAGGCGGACCGATCACTCTCGAAGGCATCGGTAACTTGCCCATGACTTTCGGCAAATGCTGCACGCCCGTGCCACCCGAACCCGTGACGGCCTACATCACCTTGAGCCGCGGCATCACGGTGCATGCCGAGCGCTGCTCAAGCCTGCAACGCATGCGGCACGCACACCCTGAGCGGTGTTTGACGGTGAACTGGTCGATCGACCCGAAACGTCGCTGAGCGTCAGCGGTTCGGCATGTCGATGGCGCGCTTGTCGGCGGCCAAAGCCGCTTCGTGCAGCGCCTCGGAGAGCGTTGGGTGGGCGTGGATCGTGCGCTGCAGATCCTCGGCGCTCGCCGAATACTCCATTGCCAACACAGCCTCCGCGATCAGCTCGCCCGCCATCGGACCGATGATGTGTACGCCCAAGATCTGATCGTCATCGGCAGCGACGACCACCTTGGCGAAACCTTGGCTCGCCTCCATCGCGCGCGCACGACCACTCGCGAGGAAGGGGAAGCTACCGACCTTGTAGGGCCGACCACTCGCCTTGACCTGCTCCTCGGTTTGACCGACCCAAGCGATCTCGGGCGCGGTATAGATCACCGAGGGGATGGCATCGTAATTGACGTGCGCATAGAGCCCAGCAATGCGATCAGCGACCGACACGCCCTCCTCCTTGCCCTTGTGCGCGAGCATCGGACCACGCACGCAATCGCCCACTGCCCAGACGTTCTCGACGCCGGTGTGGCAGTGCTCATCCACTTCAATGAAACCGCGGGCATCGAGCTTCACGCCCGTTCCCTCAGCCAGCAAGTTATCGGTGTACGGGCGACGACCGATGCACACGATCAATTTGTCGACAGTGAGTGACTGCGTGGCATCACTCGAATCAGTGTACGTGACATCGACAGCGCCGGACTTCACCGCCGCACCGGTGACCTTGGCACCAAGACGGATATCGAGACCCTGCTTCTTGAAATGCTTCATCGCTTCTTTGGAGAGCTGCTGATCGGCCATCGCGAGAAAACCTGGCATAGCCTCCAGCACGACGACTTCCGCGCCAAGTCGACGCCAAACGCTGCCGAGCTCCAACCCGATGACACCCGCGCCGATGACACCCAAGCGCTTTGGCACGGCATCGAACTCGAGGGCGCCCCAGCTATCAACGATGTGCTTGCCATCGAATGGCGCGCTCTTGAGCGGCATCGGTTGAGAGCCGCTTGCGAGCACGATGTGGCGCGCCGACAAAGTCTGCTTGGCTCCATCGTGAGCGGTGAATTCAACTTGTCGATTCGGCAGCAACTTGCCATGACCTTGCATGGCAGTCACGCCCGCCGACTTCAGCAGCTGCACAATGCCACCGGTCATGTTCTTCACGATGCCGGCTTTACGCTTTTGCATCGCAGCGATGTCGACTGACACCGCGCCCGTCTTGATGCCGTGCGCCGCGAACTCGGACTGCGCGCGATGGAACAGCTCCGAAGACTCGAGCAACGCCTTGGACGGAATACATCCGGCGTTGAGGCAGGTGCCGCCAAAAGTCGCCGACCCGTCGTAGTTTTTCCATTCGTCGATGCAGGCAGCCTTCAGACCATTCTGCGCTGCCCGGATAGCAGCCGGATAACCAGCAGGACCGCCGCCGATGACGATGACATCAAATTCGCTCATGAGAATAATTCCTGAAATCAAAGACCGAGCAGCATGCGACCCGGATCCTCGAGGCAATCCTTGATCGTGACGAGGAACTGCACGGCCTCACGGCCGTCGATGATGCGATGGTCGTAGCTGACGGCGAGATACATCATCGGACGCACGACGATCTGACCATTCACGACCACCGGCCGCTCCTGGATCTTGTGCATACCGAGAATGGCGCTCTGCGGCGCATTCACGATGGGCGTTGAGAGCAGCGAACCAAACACACCACCATTGGTAATGGTGAAAGTACCGCCCTGCAGATCCTCGAGAGCGAGGCTGCCCGCGCGCGCACGAGTACCGTACTCGACGATCTGCTTCTCGATCTGAGCGAAGCCCAGATTCTCAGCGTTGCGCAACACCGGCACGACGAGTCCGCGATCGGTCGATACCGCAACACCGATGTCGTAGAACTCGTGATAGATGACGTCGTTACCTTCGACGGCAGCGTTCATCACTGGGAATTTACGCAGTGCCTCGATGCTCGCCTTCACGAAGAAGGACATGAAGCCGAGCTTCACGCCATGCTCTTTCTCGAAGCGATCTTTGTGACGCGCGCGCAGCTCGGTGACTGCCGTGAGATCCACTTCGTTGAATGTCGTCAGCAACGCCGCCGTGTGCTGAGCCTGCACGAGCCGCTCGGCGATGCGCGCACGCAGACGGGTCATCGGCACGCGCTGCTCCGCACGCGGACCAGACGGAGCCACAGCAGCCGGCGCAGCGGCCGCTTTTGGCGCACTCGCGGCACTGATGACATCGGCCTTGGTCAAACGACCATCGCGACCCGTTCCCGTAACCGAGGCAGGATCGACCTTGGTTTCTTCGACGACACGACGAACGGCCGGACTCAGTTTCGGGTCGGCTGCTTTGGCACTGGCTGCAGCAGCCGAGGCAGCGGGCGCAGCGGCTGCAGGCGCTGGCGCCTCAGCACCCTTGGCACCCTCTTCGAAGATCGCAAGCAGATCACCGCTCTTGACGGTGGTGCCCGGCTGAACCTTCCACTCTTTGACGACGCCCGCTGCAGGCGCCGGCACCTCGAGCACGACCTTATCGGTCTCGAGATCGGCGAGATTCTCATCACGACTTGCGGCCTCACCAGGCTGCTTGCGCCAGGCGACCAAAGTGGCATCCGCCACGGATTCAGGAAGTTGGGGTACGCGAATTTCAGTAGTCATCGAAGGAAAGTCCTCAAAAAAATCAACGCTTGCGACGAACCACAGCCGCGGCACGCGGTGCGGAAGTCGACGCGCTCGCCGCCACGGCCGGAGCCGGATCGCCGAGTCGTTTGGTGATGCGATTGTCATCCTCGCGGGCTGCGGACTTCAGTGCCGCATCCACGAGTCTGGCCTGTTCGATCTCATGGATCTTCGAAATACCGGTGGCCGGCGCTGCCGCAGGCGGACGACCCGCGTAGAGCAAGGTACGTCCCGCAAGCGGACGTTCGAGCCGGTGACGGATCTGGTACCAAGCACCCTGATTCTGCGGTTCTTCCTGACACCAGACGATTTCCGTGGCGTTCGGATAACGCTCGATCAAAGCCGCGTATTCGTCCGCCGGGAACGGATAGATCTGCTCGAGCCGCGCCAGCGCGACATCCTGCTGGCCTGAGGCGCGACGCGCCTTCAGCAGATCGAAATAGACCTTACCACTCGAGAGCACGAGGCGACGGACCTTTGCCGGATCGATCGCGTCGATTTCGTCGATCACGTTGCGGAAAGAATCCGTTGCCAGATCGTCGAGGCTCGAAACCGACAGCTCGTGACGCAACAAGCTCTTCGGCGTCATGACGATGAGCGGCTTGCGGAACTCGCGCAACATTTGACGGCGCAGCATGTGGAACATCTGCGCAGGCGTCGATGGCACGCATACCGACATATTGAGCTCGGCGCAAAGTTGCAGGAAGCGCTCGAGACGAGCCGACGAGTGCTCGGGTCCCTGCCCTTCATAGCCATGCGGCAGGAACATCGTGATGCCGCAATAGCGACCCCACTTCGACTCACCCGAGCTGATGAACTGATCGATGATGACTTGGGCGCCGTTGACGAAATCGCCGAACTGCCCCTCCCAAATCACGAGCACGCCCGGATCCGTTTGCGAGTAGCCATACTCGAATCCGAGCACCGCCTCTTCCGAGAGCACCGAATCGATGACCTGGAACCGCGGCTGACGCTCGGCGACATGCTGCAGCGGAATATGCACATCACCATTATTTTGATGGTGTAGCACTGCGTGGCGATGGAAGAACGTGCCACGCCCGGAGTCCTGACCCGAGATACGAACAGCGAAGCCCTCTTCGAGCAAGCTTGCATAGGCCAGCGTCTCAGCGCAGCCCCAATCAAGCGGCAGCTCGCCCGAGACCATCTTGGCGCGATTGACCATCACCTGCTGCACACGCGGATGCAGCGAAAACCCGTTGGGGAGTTGGGTGATGCGCTCGCCAAGCGCCTTCAGACGCTTAACCTCGACACCGGAGTGCACGCGGGCCGCCCAATCGACCTGCATGTAGGGCGCCCAGTTGACGGTGTATTTGTTGCCGATCATGCCGAGCGAGGCGCGTGCCTGCGGCCGACCCTCATCGAGGCCTGTGCGATATTGCTCAACCAGCGCATCGGCATCGGCTACCGACAAAACACCCTCGGCTGCCAAACGCTCCGCATAGAGCTTGCGCGTCGTCGGATGCTTGCGGATGACGCTGTACATCACCGGCTGCGTGGCAGCCGGTTCGTCCGCTTCGTTGTGCCCGAGACGGCGATAACAGACGAGATCAATCACGACATCCTTGTGGAAGCGCTGGCGATAGCGCATTGCCATCCGAGCAACGAAAACCACGGCCTCGGGATCATCGCCATTGACGTGGAAGATCGGCGCTTCGAGCATCTTGGCGACGTCGGAGCAATACATCGTCGAACGCATGTCCTCAGGCTTCGAGGTCGTGAACCCCACCTGATTATTGACGACGAGGTGAATCGTGCCGCCAGTGTAGTAACCACGCGCCTGCGACAGCTGCAGCGTCTCCATCACCACACCCTGACCACCGAAGGCTGAATCGCCGTGGATGAGTAGCGGTACGACGCGCTCACCGACCGAGTCGTTACGTCGTTCCTGACGAGCACGCACCGAACCCTCGACGACGGGGTTCACCACTTCGAGATGCGAGGGGTTGAACGCCAAACCCACGTGAACGTTGCCGCCGGCCGTACGCAAATCCGCCGAGAAGCCCTTGTGGTACTTCACGTCGCCCGACCCCTTGATCTGGCTCAGGTCGTATTTGCCCTCGAACTCGGAGAACAGATCCTTCGGCGATTTGCCGAGCACGTTCACGAGCACGTTAAGGCGACCGCGATGCGCCATGCCGATGACGAACTCTTCCGCACCGAGCGAACCGCCGGTCTGCACAAGATCATCGAGTAGCGGGATCAGCGATTCACCACCTTCCAAAGAAAAGCGCTTCTGACCGACATACTTGGTGTGCAAGTAGCGCTCGAGCCCCTCGGCTGCCGTCAGCTGCCAAAGAATGTTTCGACGCTCTTCGGCGGAGAACTTGTGCGTGACGCGCCCAACTTGGAATTCGTCCTGCAACCAGAGACGCTCGTCGGTATTCGACACGTGCGCGAACTCGGCACCCACGGTTCCGCAGTACACCTGGTTCAGTGTCTGCAGAATTTCGCGCAAGGTTGCGCGCTTGGGGATACCCGCGGTGCGGCTGCCGGTGTGAAACACCGAGCCGAGATCGGCGTCTGAGAGACCAAAGTAAGCCAAGTCGAGCACCTTCGGGCGCTCGCGACGAGTCAAGCTGAGCGGATCGAGATTGGCGATCAGATGCCCGCGGTTGGCGTAAATCTGTACGAGGCGCGCAACTGCGCCCTGTTTGCCACCTTCGTCGGCCAGATCGTCGCCACCGCCCGCGGCGACAGGGGCACCAAAGTCACGCGCGAACTTGGCGCGCTGTGCGATGCCGCTTTGGATCGACCGGTGGAAGGCCTCTGCCCCGCTCGTTCCGCGCGGCAGCTTCGAGAAGTACTCGCGCCAACGTGCATCGACGCTGGCCGGGTCAGTCAAATACTGTTCGTAGAGAGCTTCGACATAATCGGCGTTGCCGCCGTGCAAAGGAGAGGATTCGAGCAAATCGCTGCGCGTTGCGCCCATGGAAGGAAAGGCCCCCGAAAAACCATCGAAAAAACTCGCGTAGTTTAACGGATTCAGCGCAGCGGCGCCCGATTCAGCCGCTTGGTTTAAGGGTAGTGGCGCCCCCGGCCGGAGTTGAACCGACGACCTTGGAGTGCAACGCTAACCGAAGTTGATTGAGGTAGTGGCGCCCCCGGCCGGAGTTGAACCGACGACCTACCGCTTAGGAGGCGGTCGCTCTATCCACTGAGCTACGGGGGCAGCAACCGCAACTAGATAAAATGGTGGAGCGGAGGAGGATCGAACTCCCGACCTTCGCATTGCGAACGCGACGCTCTCCCAGCTGAGCTACCGCCCCACACGAGGGCGCGGATTCTAGCACCGACGACCGCC
>CAIVYV010000332.1 GCA_903910215.1 uncultured Pseudomonadota bacterium | reverse complement strand
GAGCTCCTCGCCAAGTTGAGCGCACACGACGACCTCGCCCCCGACGACATCCTCGGCCGGCTCAAGCGCGATGGGGGTGTGGGGGTGAGAGTAAGCGCACCCTCAAAGAAGCGCCGCAAAGTGCGCGCCGACTAGGGTCACTCTTCTGAACACCCTTCATACTGGCCAAATGAATGAGAAGCAGGCGGGATGGGCCGGGGGTTTTGAGGAATTCAAGGATGCCGACCCGCACGTAATTGCAGAGAAGCTTGCCGTGTTCGTTCCCGGTGCAGGCGCCTCCCAAGTGCGTGCATGGGAGGACTCGATTCCGCCGATGCAGCGTGAAGCTACTCAGCTAATGAACGAGCCTTGGTCCAGCGGGGCGTCCGCGATTATGGAATATCAACTTCCTATGGAGTTTCGACGTGCGGATGTTGTTGTGCTGGCTGCAGGCGACGTTTTCGTCTTGGAGCTCAAAGGTAAGGACGCTCCGAGCAAAGCGGATTTAGATCAAGTAAGCGGATATGCACGGGATCTGCGTGCCTACCACGAGTATTGCCACGAGCGACCCGTATGGCCCGTTCTCGTTCCGATGCGCTGGCGCGGGAAACCTGAAAGCCACCTAGACGTAACTGTTTGCTCTCCCGAAAGTGTTGACGAAGTCGTGCGATTAAAAGCTGGGTCGAATGTTACTGCTAGTACTAGCCTGGCTGAATTCTTAAATCCTGCCTCGTATAGCCCACTCCCGAGCATTATTGAAGCAGCCCGAGAGTTGATGGAAAAAGGTGAACTCCGCTATATCAAACGCGCGCATTCAGCAACGGAACAAACCTTGCTGACGATCAAGAATCTGTGTGAGGAAGCCGCTCGTACAGGAACAAGGAAGCTAGTGCTACTGCGCGGCGCGCCTGGGTCAGGCAAGACCCTTGTTGGGCTTCAGCTTGCCCACTCACGTTGGCTTGAAGACTTGGCAGTCGAGCGATCCGGCAAGCGGAGGATTCCAGCCGTGTTCCTCTCAGGAAACGGTCCACTTGTAGAGGTGCTTCAATATCAGCTTCGCTCAGCTGGGGGAGAAGGAAAGACGTTTGTCAGAGGGGTAAAGGAATATGTTGCCCGATACTCTAAGTCGCCGTCTCTTGTGCCTGATGAGCACGTATTGATCTATGACGAAGCACAGCGGGCTTGGGACGCTGACCGCGTAGCAGCTGGCCACGCTGATGGTCGTGCCGATGGGAAGTCTGAACCTGAACTATTCGTTGAGTTTGCTAACCGTGTGCCTGGCTGGTGTGTAGTTGTTGGGCTTATTGGCACCGGACAAGAAATTCACGTTGGAGAAGAGGGCGGGACTGAGCAATGGCTTTCGGCAATCGCAAACACCGGAAACTCTCCTGAGTGGGAGGTCATCGGCCCAAAAGAGATCTTGGATGACACACGCAGAGAAAATGTAAAAATGCGCATCTCCACCGAAATGAGCCTTGACGTGACAATTAGGTTTCATGCTGCAAAGCATCTCGCGACTTGGGTAGAGCAGCTGTTGATTGACTCGCAAGACGTAGAGCTCGACAAGCTAGCAACGCACCTACGCGACGACGGATACCGGCTGTATATCACCCGCGATCTTGAGCAAGCGAAACAGTACCTGCGCGATCGGTATGCTGACGAGCCGAGTAGACGGTTTGGCATTCTTGCGAGCTCTCGTGACCGGATCTCGGAGCTTTACGGTGTTAAGAATGGTTGGCAGGACACAAAAACTTTGCGAACTGGGCCATGGTTTGCGGATGGGCCAGGAAGTCATCTCTCTTGTACAAATCTTGATTCGGTTGCGACTGAGTTTGCTTGCCAAGGTCTCGAGCTCGACCAAGCGCTGCTCGCCTGGGGATCTGACTTCATTAGGCGAGAGGGAAAGTGGTCAAACGCTGAAGCGCGCAGCTACCGTAAGGGAACCGGGGTACGAGACCCCATGGCATTAAGGCGTAATGCTTATCGTGTACTTCTTACACGTGGCCGTGATGGATCAGTAATATTCTTGCCCCCGCACGCATCACTCGATGAAACGTTTGAGTATTTCAAAAACTCAGGGTGCGAAGAGCTCTAGCAGCGCTTAAACACTTCATCTATTGATGCAGGTTGATGCCCTCTCGAGCAGCCCTTTGGGTAACGGCAAACCTCAGGTCTGGTGTGATGGATCCGAGCTTGCCATCCAAGAGTTGTCGAAGTTCTTGTGCCTCAAACCTAATTTTGATCGGCGCAGCGTCAATTTCGAGCGTTTCGTCACGGCCTGCACTCCGCAAGACCTGACTCCATGGAACGTCAAACTCAACACAGCTGATCATCCCAAGCTCCATGCGTGTGCGCACAAGGTAGATATCTGAGTACTCAATACTCATTGCCTCGTTGATCACCGCCGCCTCAATTCCTAACTCCTCGCTGAAGCCTCTCCTGAGCCAAGATCCAAAAGCTACCCGGTTGCCGACAAGATCAGCGCTGTTCAACCCCTCGTGCATTGCGAGGTTCAGCTGACCCGCCTCACTATGCACTCGACTTGACCGTTTTACCAGGATGAGGTCACGTCCTCTCCCAGTGCTACTCGGGCACAGCACGATTGCTGCAATACCAAATGAGGTCAGAAAAGGTCTAACTTTGTCCCTAGCACTTAGGAATAGGGAATGCACATTAGGCAGTAGAGCTTTCTGCTGGCCCAAATCTAACCCTTGATAGACGCCACGCATCACGCGGTGCGTGAAATAGTCTGTTTCATAGAGAGACATACTGATCTCTGCCCGCTGAGAGGTGCTCCTCGTCTCTTGAATTGAATAAACGCCCAACTTAAGGGCATTGAAGAATTGTTTGCCATCTGCCGTTGGGTTTAGTTGCTGCGCCATGATTCGGCGTTGTTTCTCGATGCGCTCGGGTAGATCACTCATGCCGGGAAGCTCAATGAGATCAACCAGGGACGTATCGTGATTGAATACAAAGTCGTGTTCACGGCTTGTTGGGGATAGGATGAAGCGCCGAGGGACCCCGGCCTCTTGGTTTAACTTTGCGTGCAGTTCGCCTTCGTAGAAGCCATCACCGGGGCTACAGACGGGCATAACGTCTGTGGGTACGATTAGCTTCCGCAGTCTGCGTCCTCGTGCGCGGCGCTCTAAGTAGCGCCGTAGTTGCTTGAGTCCCTCAAAAAATAGTGCACCACAAAGAGGCAAGAATAGGTAGAGGCGGAAGAAATCTACAAAGTCTTGCAGGAGCGTGAGCACACGTGTATCCAATTTATACGCAGTCAGGCACGCAGAGTTTTGTTGGCATCGTTATTTGTTGATACTCGTGCGTAGGTGCAAGTTCTTGCTCCTTAATCACTATCGCTTACGGTCATTTCGGCGATTAACCCAAGATTCTGCGTGTTCTTGACTGTCAAAGACTAGTTTAGGAGACCGAACACGCTGGGTTGTTGCAGTTTTTGAAGAGCTCATCCCCGAGATCAAAAATAGCGCACCTCCAACAATTGCCACTAGGGTGGCAACTCCAATCACAAGTTGAATCACGCCGTTGACGACATCCTGGATTAGGAGCGGGACGGAGGTCACGACATTGATGAGATAGCCGATAATTGCCGGGATCGGTTCTCGGCCAGCGATCAGCCCCCATGGCAGCAGCGCAAATGTGAGAGTGAGCGCAGCGGTAATAGACCTCCCGCGATCGCCCATATATTTTAATCGATCGATCCGGCTAGGAATGACGAGGGCTGCGGTGATCCCAAGAAGGTTGTACAAGGCGTATTCGCCGTTCAGCGGGGTAGCGGCAACACTTTCACTCTCTTGCTCAAGGAAGGCAAGGAGTCCGATGAAGAGGAGGGTGCTCCAGGTTCGCCCCGAGAAGCGATCTGTGATCCTCAAGAAGATTCCCTTTGCGGCTGCGGCTGCATCGGTGCCTCTAAGCGCTACAGCGCTTGTCCGCTGCTTGGAGTTCCCCTTCGGCTCCTCACGCTTGCCTCGCATCGGCTCATTGCCCAAAAGGGACTCCGCCGCGGCATTGATCTCCTTCATCTTCCGGTTGGCAGCTCGAACCGCGGCTGGATCGTTAGCCACGCGGTCGGGGTGGTGCTTGCGCACCAGGCGGCGCCAGGCGGTGCGAATCTCGGCTTGAGAGGCGCCTGGACGAACACCCAGGACCTCTTCGGGGGTGCCCTTTGCCGCTGCCATGCAAATCCCTCCAATGTGAATCCTCTATTTGGGCAGGTGTAGCACCTGGACCCTGGCAGCACAAGAGGAACATTCAGATTTAGTCTTGTGGAAGTGACTGGGGTTGACTACCGTGAGGTGCGGGGCAACCGCAGGGAAGGGGACCGACTATGACGATCCTGCTGAAAGAGCAAGAGCTTCCTGGAGCGCAGTTGGCGAAGAGCGAGCTGCCAGGCGTCAATGCCTATGCCGCGAACCTCACTGGTGCTGACCTATCTGGCAGCAATCTGCGTGGTGCCCAGTTTTGGGATGCGAAGCTGATGCAGGCGGACTTGTCCCACGCAAAACTGTGCGGCGCAGACTTCAGCGCCGCAAATCTTACGGGCGCAAACCTAACGGGCGCAGACTTGCGCGGTGCAGATTTTCGTATGTCGATCCTTTTCAAGGCAAATCTCACCGACGCCATTCTTGACGGCGCGATCTTTGAGGGGACCGAGATGCCAGACGGTAGTCACAGGTGAGTGACGAGAGGGGCACTGTATGAGTCGTAAGATTGTGATCGCCGTGATCGCCGCTTTCCTTCTGGCGGGCACGTTGCTTCTCCTCTCGGGTGGCAGTGAGGGGCAGAGTATGGCGACTCCTAGCCCAAGCTCTTCTGCCT
>CAIVYV010000331.1 GCA_903910215.1 uncultured Pseudomonadota bacterium | reverse complement strand
GGCAAGACGACGCTGCTGCAGATTCTCGGGGGGCTCGATCGCCCGACGCGAGGCAGCGTGGCGATCGGTGGCAAAGATATCCACGCTCTCGATGAGGCGGCACGTGGCGAGCTGCGCAATCGCACCATGGGATTCATCTACCAGTTCCATCATCTGCTGCCCGAGTTCTCGGCGCTCGAGAACGTGGCCATGCCCCTGCTGATTCGGCGCGTGCCGGTCGCTGAAGCGCGCCGTCAGGCCGAGGCCATCCTCGAGAAGGTCGGTCTCGGTGAGCGTCTCGAACATCGTCCGCATCAGCTGTCGGGAGGCGAGCGGCAGCGGGCAGCGGTGGCGCGTGCTTTGGTTACCTTGCCGTTGATCGTCTTTGCCGATGAGCCGACCGGTAATCTCGATGGGCGCAATGCCGAGCAGGTTTTCGAGTTGATGTTGCAGCTCAATCGAGAACACGGCACGAGCCTTGTGATCGTGACCCACGATCTTCGACTCGCCTCACGAATGGATCGCGTCTGGTTGCTCGAGAATGGTCGCCTGAAACTGCACGATCAGCCCTAATCAGCGCTTGGTCATCCGCCTCTGACGCGGTATCCCTGACCCATGATGGTTGGGGTCCTGCCGCGCTTGAGCGGCTTTTTCGCACTGCTCGGCAACGTGGTCGTTCTTTTCGGCCCTGCGCCATCGTGGCTGGTGGCAACGGTCGCCGCAGCGAGTCTCACCGTGTTGGTCGCCATTCTTTGGTGGCGACCACGCTGGCGTAGCCCGGAGACGATACTCGCCCTCGTGGTGTTCTGTGCGGCAGGCGTGACGGCCTTCTGTGTACTTGATCGGCAGGAGCGCCGCTGGCCGAGCGAAGCGGCTGGCGAACGCGTCATCGCTGAGGTCACGATCGACTCCCTGCCGACGCGCGAGGGCGGTGTATTGCGCTTTGATGCAGACGTCGTGATCGAAACGCCTGCGACCTATCGACGAGTGCTACGCGCCAGGCTCAATTGGCGCGATCCGCCACGACCTATGCCACGCGCTGGTGAGCGATGGCGTGTCATGTTGCGACTCGATCCGATCGTCTCGAGCAACAACCCCGGTGCCGCGAATGCGGAGCGTGCGGCTCTTCGCGATCGTATCGACGCCACGGGCAGCGTGGTGTCGTGGTCGGCCACGCGTCGCGAGGCCTCACGTGCACCCGGAGTGCTCGAGTGGCGCCAAACGATGGCGGAGTCCATCGCCGCAGCCGTGGAGGATCGAGATGCGGCGGCCTTGTTCCAAGGATTGGCGGTCGGCGCCACGGGTGAGATCACGCGCGAGCAATGGCGGGTGTTTAGCGTCACGGGAACCACGCATCTCGTGGCGATCTCCGGTATGCACGTCACTTTGTTCGCGTGGTTAGCCGCATTCGCCGCGCGCGCACTATGGCGACGTTTTTCGATGCTGCAGCAGCAAATCGACCGAGAGGTGTTCGCCGCTGCAGTCGGTGTACCTGCGGCCTTAGGGTATGCCGTCCTCGCGGGATTTGGCATTCCGACACAACGCACGGTCGTGATGCTGGCGGTTTGGTGGATGTTGCGACTCTCGGCGCGCGAGCAACGCGGCTACGAGATCCTCGCCACCGCCTTGTTATGTGTTCTGTTACTCGATCCCTTCGCGAGTTATTCGGCAGGCTTTTGGTTGTCGTTCATCGCCATGGCCATCTTGCTCTCCATCGACGAGACGGCGGCTGCCGGTGGGTTCAGTTGGGGCGGACTACGCGCGCTTGTGCAGACGGCGTGGCGGGTGCAGTGGCGGGTGACGATTGCTTTGATTCCGCTAACGGCATGGTGGTTTGCGAGCGTGTCTTTCGCTTCCGTACCCGTGAATCTCTTCGCAATCCCGATATTTTCTTTTCTGCTCGTACCGCTCGTCTTACTGGGGCTCGCGGTGCAGGCGATATCGGCGTCGATCGCGGCACCGCTGTGGCGCATGGTCGAGGCAGTGCACGAGATCATCTGGCCGCCGATGCTGTGGATCGCCAATCAATCGTGGGCCGCCATGGATTGGCAGCCTAGCAGGCTACAATTTTTGATTCTGCTCGTGATGGCGGTCGTGTTGTTGTCTTCGCTCACTTGGCGGTGGCGAGCAACCATCGCGGTCATCGGTACGCTCGCTATCTGGCCGTCAAGCGAGATTCCGCAGGGCGCCGCGCGCATCACGATACTCGATGCCGGCGATGCACATGCCGCACTGATCGAGACGCGTCAGCACTTGGTGGTCTACGACACCGGTGAGTCGTACTTCAGCGCAGGTCGCAGTGCAGAGACTCTGGTATGGCCCGCGATCCTCGCGCAGTCGCGTTCGACAGCCGATCTGCTTGTGCTTGGTGCCTCGCATGGTTTTCGCGCCGAGGGTGCTGCGCGGCTCGCTTATCTTGCCCGCATCCCGACAGTGATCTACGGCGGCGCATGGCCAGGCGCACCCGCGAGTCACCATCGTTGTCATCGTACGAGGCGTTGGACCTTCGACGGCGTTCAGTTCGAGACTTTTGCTGCAGCCGGTGGGAGTTGTTTGTTGCGGGTGAGCGTGCGAGAGGGAGGTGCTTTGTTGATCGCTGAGAGGGTCGATGTCAAAGAGGCCGCGATGCTCGCTGCTGACCCTGGTACTCGAGCGCGGCTGAAGGCCACACACGTCATCGCACCACGACGTGGGTCGCTGGCGGCAGTCACCGCTGATTTCGTTGCGGCGGTCGGTGCAACGGCGGTCATCGTCGCCTCCGCCGAATTGCCACCCGCACGCCTCGCCGGCGTCGCCGCACGTTGGCAAATTCCCCCAATCGCCGTGCAGGCAACGGCCGTGCAGGGGGCCACGCGACTCGAGCTCGAACCTGGCCGACCGGGCCGGCTCGCAGCGCTTTGAACGACGGTCTCGGCTATGATGCGTCGATGTGGGAAATGGTGCGGGCCGGTGGCCCGTTGATGTGGCCGATCATCCTTTGCTCGGTGATCGCCTTGGCGATCACCCTCGAG
>CAIVYV010000330.1 GCA_903910215.1 uncultured Pseudomonadota bacterium | reverse complement strand
GTGTTCTCGACTTCATTGCAGTCGAAAACGGCCGTCGATGTGTTCGAGGCGTTCACGGTATTTGAACGGACCTGCGCGCAGGTGGAGTTGAAGCGCCTCATCTTCGACGCGCCTTTCGCCAATATCCCGCAGCATCCGGTCGTACTCGAGGCTTGCGAGCGTATACGACATCATCTTGGTAACCTGGTCGATACCCACCTCGGCGAGCGAGCGGGTAGCTATGACGATATCGCGAGCGCCGTGATCGAGGCTCGTGATGTCGATACGGGTCAGGGCTTCACCCGCAAGGAGTTGCTCGATCAACTCGGCGTGATGTTTCTAGCCGGTCACGAGACGACCGCGAGCGCCCTGATTTGGGCGTTCATGATCCTTTCGGTACAGCCCGCGGTGATGGCGCGTGTGCGTAGCGAGGTCGAGGCGGTCGCCGGCGAGGGTCCCATCAGTCTCGAGCAGGTCAGGCGGATGAGCTACGTGCGCAATGTCTTCAAAGAAACCTTGCGGCTGTATCCGCCGATTACTTTCATTCCGCGGGTGGCAGCGGAATCGGCGAAAATCGGACGACACCGCGTCAAGAAAGGCGCGATGCTCATGATCGCGCCGTGGACCATTCATCGGCACTGCGATTATTGGCAAAACCCGCATGCTTTCGACCCCGATCGATTTTCGCCCGAACGCGAACACGAGCTCGTTCCCGGCGCATATCTGCCGTTCGGGCTCGGTCCGCGTGTGTGCGTGGGCGCCGGGTTTGCGCAACTTGAGGCGAGTCTGATCCTCGCGCGACTGTGCCGCCGCTATGATATCAAGGTGCATGATGTCGGGCGCGTGCGACCGGTAGCTCGCCTGACGACGCGACCGGCCGAGCAATTGCGCATGACCGTCACGAGGCGTGCATGACAACGGTATTGCTGACGCTCGGTCGACTTCCCAAGGCTCTGGAGTTGGCGCGTGCACTGAAGGCAGTCGGCTGTCGTGTCATCGTGGCAGAACCGTTCGCGCGCCATCTGACCGGCGCATCGCGTGCTGTCGCCCGCAGTTTCATCGTGCCAGCTCCTGCGTTCGATCGTGCGGGGTATCTTCGATCGCTTGCCGATATTGTCGCCAAAGAAAGCGTCGATGTGGTGTTACCGGTCTCCGAAGAGATCCTGCATGTGGCGTCACTGCAAGAGCGGCTGCCCGGATCTGTCCGAGTAGCCGCGATGCCGCTGACCTCGTTGCTCTCTGTGTACGACAAGCAAGCTTTCATAACGCGTTGCCTTGAGGCAGGTCTTGCCGCTCCGCAGACGCGG
This sequence comes from uncultured Pseudomonadota bacterium, assembly GCA_903910215.1. Taxonomy (GTDB): domain Bacteria; phylum Pseudomonadota; class Gammaproteobacteria; order Steroidobacterales; family Steroidobacteraceae; genus UBA964. The sequence goes on along the minus strand of CAIVYV010000330.1, from coordinate 3,487 downwards.
CCGCTCGATCATCCATCGGCCGCTGAGCTCATGCAAATCGGACCGACCGTGATCAAACCGCGCCACTCTTGTTCGGGTCGGGGTGTGCAGTTCCTCGCGCGTGGCGCTGCAGTACCCGTATGCGATGAGCCTGCCATCGTCCAGTCGTTCGTCCCGGGACAATTACTCAGCACTTTCGGATTTGCTCGGCACGGCTGTTTGTATTCCACGGTGGTGTATCGCGCCGCCGTACTGCAGGGTACCGTCGCCGTGTGCTTCGAGCGGATCGATGCGACACCAGCTGTACTAGAGTGGATCGCGCGATTTGTTGCGCATACTGGCTTCGATGGGTTCATCTCATTTGACCTGATGCTCGATGCGCAGGGAGCGGTTTGGGGTATCGAATGCAATCCACGGACGACCAGTGGGATCCACTTCGTGCATCCGGCGGATCTCGCCCGCAGCGTACTGCGGCCCGATGATCCGCAGCCGTGGCGGTTCAAGCCCGGGCGGCTGAGGCAGCAGTTTTATCCTTGCCTCACCGAGACGCAGACGTCGATGTTCACCGGGCGTTTCCGCGACAATCTGCGAAATCTGTGGCGTGCCCGTGATGTCAGCTGGCAACTCGACGATCCTTGGCCGTTCGTCGGCATGCCTTGGACATCCTGGCCCATCATCGAGCGCGCGATGAAAGATCGTTGTACGTTCGGCGAGGTGGCGATGCGTGATTTAGATTGGCGGGAGACAGCGGAGGACCGCACATGAATGCCAAGCTCGCGAGTGTCGAGGATTTAGAAACCTGTCGTGAGTTGATTCGCGTCGGCTCTAAAACATTCCATGCAGCTTCGTTCTTGCTGCCACAAAGAGTGCGCGAGCCGGCTTTAGCACTATATGCCTTCTGTCGAGAAGCCGATGACGCTATTGATCAGTCGGATGATCCGCAGCGCGCATTGGTCGAGTTGAATGACCGGCTCGACCGCATGTATCGCGGCGAACCCATTGATCGCGCTGCCGACCGAGCTATGGCTGATGTGGTAGCGGAGTTCCTCATTCCGCAGGCGATCCCTGCCGCCTTGCTCGAGGGCTTCGCTTGGGACGCGTCCGGCAGGCGTTATTCCGACTTTCGCGGATTGCAAGACTATGCGGTCCGGGTGGCAGGTACGGTCGGCGTCATGATGTCGCTCTTGATGGGAGTGCGTGCGCCGTGGGCGCTGGCACGAGCAGCTGAATTGGGTATCGCGATGCAGTTATCCAACATCGCGAGGGACGTTGGCGAGGACGCTCGCATGGGGCGCGTTTATCTTCCGGAAGACTGGTTGCGAGAGGCGAGCTCATCACGTGAAGTGCTGTTGGCCGCGCCCGTTTTCAGCCAGTCCATTGGACGAGTCGTCGATCGACTCGTCCAGTCGGCGGAGACTTTGTACGTGCGAGCTGCTGCCGGCGTGACCGCGTTACCGCCGGAGTGTCGACCTGCGATTCACGCCGCGCGACTGATGTATGCCGAGATCGGAAGAGAGGTATTGCGCCGATCGGGTGATTCGATATCGCAACGGGCCGTGGTATCGGGTCGACGCAAGGCACTATTGCTGGCGAAAGCGATTTCCGTCACGGCGATCGGTACTCCTCCTCAACACGAGAGTTGGCCGGTTATGCCTGCTGCGGCTTTTTTGCTCGATGCGATAGCTGCACATGACGCTGTGCGAGGTATCGTCCCCGATCCGACGGTCGCCGAGTCGATCTTGACCCGTGATTTGGTGCTACTGCTCGGGGTCATCGAGCGGCTGGAGTCACAGGAGAGGGCGGCATTAGACTAGACGACGTGAGCGCACTCTCGGCAGTCTTACCGGCAGTAAAGCTTGTACCCACGATTTCGAGAAGCGACTCAGCGAGACGCTTTCGTGAAAGCTCTCGACACGCTCCCCGTCGTGAGTGGTTTCAATGAGAGATCGCGAATAGAACGGGGCGCTCTCCAGAGTCTCGATCACTGTCGGTCGAGCGCCTAGATCGCAGCGAGTGTGTCTCGCAATGCCCCATATTGTTTTTGTCATCGGATTGATTGGGGGCTTTGATCCCGCTCGTACGCTACCGTCTGAAGCGAAATCCAGTGACCAAGAGCGGTTCGGGCGGTCTTGTGCTCCGACTGTGTCATACAGCACTCGCGTACGGGCTGCGCCGCGACTGCGCGACCAGTTCCACGATTCGAAATCGGTTTCGAGCGGGCCAAGGCCTTGGTTGGCATCGAGATAGGCTGAACCTTGCCAGTTCAAGGTGGGCGCGTCGAATGTCACGTTCACTCGGGCGAGCGGTGCGATTGGCCACCAGAGGTGACGGGCGGCAGCGTCGAGAGGGTAGGCGGTGGCGTGTCTGACGATCGGCGTGACTCGGATCTCGCCACGCAGTGTTTGCGGCCAGGGTGACGTTTTCTCATCAACGTCGATCTGCAGCGTTTCGCCGTCCCAGGTCACACGACTCGGGCCGATACTCAACTGATGTGGATGACGCGTCACCGCCGCGGCGTCGCGTTCCGTCATTGCCCAACGGCGTCCTTGCCCTCGATAGAGCACCACATTGAGTGCCGAGTGCTGCAGCGGATCGACCAGTCCGTGACGCCGAGCGCGTGCATACCAAGGGGAGAAGACGCAGCCGAGCATTGCGATGGCGGTGAGGCCGTATCGGCCGCAGTCGCTCAAGGCGTCGAGATACCACCAGGCATAGCCATTCGGTGCTAGCGACGCCGCGAAGTCTGGGCCAGTTTGACTCACAACCGGGTGGTGTCTATATTGCATGACACCATAGTGTGACAATCTGAGCTGACATTCACCAGCGGTCAGGTTTTCCACGCAGTTCGCCGAGCAGGTGCAGGCATGAAAAATGCGTCCAGATCCGGAATCGAGCACGCCCTCGAATTAGCGGTCGAGTCGTGTGAATCGCTAGGCTGCCCACCTCGTTTGGCAGCGGCCATCCGCTACGCTGTTTTTCCGGGCGGAGCGCGGATCCGTCCGCGTCTTTGCCTTGCGATCGCCGCGGGCTGCGGCGAGCCGCAATCGCCGCTCGCCGAGGCGACCGCAGCCTCCATCGAATTGCTGCATTGCGCGTCCTTGGTCCATGACGATTTGCCTTGTTTCGATGACGCGGAGTTTCGCCGTAATCGTCCCTCGGTGCATCGCGCATTCGATGAGCGTATTGCGCTGCTCGTCGGTGATGCGCTGATCGTGCTTGCGTTCCAGAACGTGGCGCGTGCGTATGCCCAGCATCCGGCGCGATTGCCCGGTGTAGTCCTCGCCCTTGCGCGTGCGGCGGGCGCGCCAGGCGGCATCGTCGCGGGACAGGCTTGGGAATGCGAGGAGACGACGCCGCTTGAGGAGTATCGCCGTCTCAAGACTGGCGCACTGTTCGTAGCCGCGACCGTAGGTGGCGCACTCTCTGCCGGTGTGGATCCGACGCCGTGGCGCGAACTCGGCGAACGACTCGGTGAGGCCTATCAAGTCGCCGACGATATCCGCGATGT
>CAIVYV010000329.1 GCA_903910215.1 uncultured Pseudomonadota bacterium | reverse complement strand
TCTCGCTCCCCGGAGGTTGGATCGCCGATCGACTGATCGGTCAGAGACGCGCCGTGTACTGGGGCGGCATCTTCATCGCAGCTGGAAACTTCCTGCTCGCCATTCCAGCTGGCCCGGCATTGTTCTACCTCGGACTTGCCACCATCGTCATCGGCGTGGGTTTGCTCAAGCCCAATATTTCGGCCATCGTCGGTGCGCTCTACGAAGGTCAATCCGGCGCGCGACGCGATGCGGGTTTCTCGATTTTCTACATGGGCATCAACTTGGGTGCGCTACTCGCACCGTTCATCGCAGGCACCATCGGCGAATCCTGGAACTGGCGTGCCGGTTTCTTTTGCGCAGGCGCTGCAATGCTCATCGGTGTGCTGCAATACCGCATGACCGAGCACTATCTCGGCGATGCAGGCTTGCCACCGCAAGACGTGAGCGACGCCGAACGCAAGAGTGGTTGGACGTGGCTGGGCTTAGGTGGCGCTCTCATCGGTGTGCTGTCGGCGCTGCTCTACACAGGTGTCATCCCGGTCACGATCACGGGTCTCGCGCAGGCATTCGCGACCGGCATGGTCGCGCTCGGCTTCCTTTTCTTTGCTTGGGTGCTGCTGCTCGGCGGTCTCGATGGCGACGAAAAGAAGCGTGTGTTGATGATTGCCGTCTTCTTTCTGTGCGCGGCCCTCTTTTGGGCAGGCTTCGAACAGGCGGCGACCACCTTCAATCTCTTCGCGCAGGACTACACCGACCGATCCTGGCTTGGCCACCTGTTCGCTGATGGTGAGCATCCAGCGGCGTGGTATCAGTCTGCCAATCCGATTTTCGTCGTGATCTTTGCACCGTTCTTCGCGTGGTTGTGGGTCGCGCTCGGCAAGCGCAATCTCGATCCGTCATCGCCGGCGAAATTCGGCCTTGCCTTGCTACTGCTCGGTTTCGGCTTTCTGGTGATGATGTGGGCGGCGCAACTCGTCGTGTCATCGGGCGGTCAAGTCGCACCGACCTGGTTGCTGCTGACGTACATGCTGCACACCTTCGGTGAGTTGTGTCTCTCGCCGGTCGGCCTGTCGAACGTCACGAAGCTCTCGCCGAAGCGCTATCAAGGTCAGATGATGGGCACTTGGTTCTTGGGCGCTGCGGTTGGTAACGCGCTCGCGGGTCTCATCGGCGGTCATGTCGGCAGCGGTGAGGCTGCTGCCATGCCGTCGCAGTTCCTGCAAATGTGCTTCATCGCAGGCGGCGCCGGCTTGCTACTGATCGTCACCTCACCCTGGCTCAAGAAACTAACGGGCGAAACGAAGTGAGTGCGCCCGTGGAGACGACGCTAGCGCCGCAGTTGACGCTGCGCGCGGTAGGTCTCGCGATCGTGCTCGCGATGATTCTCGCCGCGGCTAACACCTACCTCGGTTTGTTCGCCGGCATGACGATCGCTTCGGCGATTCCGGCGGCCGTCGTTTCCATGGCAGTGCTGCGCCTCTTAGGTGGCGGCGGCATTCTCGAAAACAACATCGTACAAACCGGCGCTTCAGCCGGCTCTTCGATCGCCTCAGGCGTGATCTTCACCATTCCGGCTCTCGTGATCCTTGGCTTCTGGCAAGACTTTCGCTACAGCTGGGTGCTCGCGATTGCAGGTCTCGGCGGCTTGCTCGGCGTGTTGTTTTCGGTGCCGTTGCGCCGTGCGCTTATCGTCGATCAAAAATTGGCGTTCCCAGAAGGGCAGGCTGCCGCTGAAGTATTGAAAGCAGGTGAAAATCCGTCACAAGGCATTCGTATTTTGGGTGTGGGTGCCCTCGGTGGCGCGTTTGCCAAACTCGCGGCGGGCAGCGGTTTGCGTCTGATCCCCGACACTGCTGCCAGTGCTGGTTTCGCGGGCAAGTACCTCGCTTTCTTTGGCACGAACCTCTCGCCGGCACTGTTGAGCGTTGGTTATATCGTCGGCCTGAACGTCGGTATTGTGGTGCTCGCCGGTGCGATGCTGTCCTGGAATATTGCGATTCCCTACTACGTCGCCAACGTATTGCCGCATCAGGCTGAGCTCGCGCAGGCAGCAGCCGGTCTCGATCCGGAAGATCTCGCCGGCTTCATCTGGTCGAAACAAATTCGCTATCTCGGTGTCGGTGCCATGTTGATTGGTGGCATCTGGGCGCTCGTGTCATTGCGTCATTCTTTGCTGTCGGGTGTGCGCAGCGGTCTTGCTGCAGCACGTGCCAGCGCTGCCGGACAAGTGATCGCGCATACCGAACAAGACCTGCCGATGAAGTCCGTATTGCTCGGCATCCTGTTGTTCACGTTGCCGCTGTGGGCGCTCTATCAAGCGATCGTCGGATCACTCGCCGTTAGCTTGCCGATGACGATCATCATGATCGTCACGGGCTTCTTGTTCTGTTCGGTATCCGCTTACATGGCAGGCCTCGTCGGCTCGTCTAACAATCCCGTCTCGGGTATCACCATTGCGACGATCCTCTTCTCCGCAGTCGTGCTGTTGTTATTGATGGGCAAGGACAACGAAGTCGGCCCCGTCGCTGCCATCATGATCGGCGCCGTCGTCTGCTGCTCCGCCTGCATCGCGGGCGATAACCTGCAAGATCTCAAGTGCGGCTACATCGTGGGTGCCACTCCCTGGCGTCAGCAGGTGATGCTGGGTATCGGCGCTGCGAGCAGTGCGCTCGTCATGGCGCCTGTGCTGAATTTGCTCGCTCAGGCGTACGGCATCGGCGTGCCGAGCGAGACTCATCCGAATCCGCTGCTGGCACCGCAAGCAACCTTGATGGCCTCGGTATCGAAAGGTCTCTTCGGTGGGCAGTTGCCTTGGAACATGATCGCAGTCGGCGCCGTCATCGGCGTCGCGATCATCGTGCTCGACGAGATTCTGAAAGCGCGTGGTTCATCGTTCCGCACACCGGTGCTTGCCGTGGCCGTCGGTATCTATCTTCCGCTCGAATTGATGACGCCGATATTTTTAGGTGGTCTGCTCGCGTGGCTTGCAGACCGGCGCCTGCGTCGCCAAGGTCTCGAGACAGCCGAAATCGAACGTCGCCATCGAAAGGGTTTGTTGTTCGCAGCCGGCATGATCACGGGTGAAGCCTTGATGGGCATTGCGATTGCAGTGCCGATCGTGACTTCCGGTTCCGCGGATGTGCTCGCGTTGCCATCGCTGTGGCATTTCGGTGAGTGGCTCGGTCTCATCGTTCTGGCGGTGCTGGCAGGCTTACTCTTCAAGACGGCGATGACAGCGGATCCGTCACCGAAATCGTGACGGGTTCGCGTCGCGCGACGATCGTCACCTGTTTCGCGATCGTCTATCTGGTCTGGGGGTCTACCTACCTCGTCACCAAGATCGGTGTCACGACGCTGCCACCGTTTCTGTTCGGCGCAGTGCGCTTCATCGTCAGCGGCATCCTGCTTGGGTGGGTGGCGATCTGGTTCCAACGCCGACGCGGACTCTCGATGACGCGGCTGACACCCGTGGAGTGGCGCACGGTGCTGATCGCTGGTTTGTTGTCGGTGGCAGTGTCGAACGGCGGTGCCATCTGGGGACTGCAGTACGTGCCCTCCAATCAAGCGGCACTCCTGAACGTATCGTCCGCATTCTGGATCCCGCTAATCGGCTTGTTCGGCGCACGCGCTCACGCCATTCCCCCACGCGTCGCCATCGGACTCGCCGTGGGCTTCGGCGGCACGGTACTCGTCGCGTGGCCCGGCCCCGATCCTTTACCAGGTAGCACCGGACCGTACGGTTACTGGCCCACGGTCGCCATCGTCATCGGCTGTATCGGCTGGTCCGCCGGAACGATCTATCTACGCAACGCCGTGACGTCTCTGGACTTGAT
>CAIVYV010000328.1 GCA_903910215.1 uncultured Pseudomonadota bacterium | reverse complement strand
TCCAATACACCGTGAAGGCATGCCGCCTTCCACCGCGACTCTTGAGCAGTTGCAGACGCGCGCCGGGCTGAGGTTCATCCGCCGGCAAAGACTCGCACGTAATGCGCAATTCGGCTGCGGACGAACGCGCAGCCTCGCTCAACGGACGGAACAAAAACGCCGGCGCCCCGCCCCGCTGGGTCGCCAACTGCAGGCGACGCAAGGCGCTGCCTGAAGGTACGGCAGCGGGCCAACCGAGTACGAGCGCGCATCCCCCTGAGACCAAGGTTTGCTCCAGCGCCCACAGCGCTTGGCTCGTGCGGATGATGAGTTGCTGTGCAAGCGGCACCCCGGCTGCCACGAGTGCAGGCGCATAGGGCTCAAAGGGCGGCGCGATCCAAGCGGTCCAACGAGGCGGTGTCATTTGACCAACCCGTACGAGCAAAGGCACGAGCAACTGCATTTCACCGATGCCGCTTTGAGCCGTGAGGATTTCGATGAGTCCGGCAGCGGGCCAACCGCCGCCGGGCAACGCAGCGTCGAGCTCAGCGTAGCCCGTGCTGAGCGTAGCGACGCGTGCAGCGTTGCGACCGGACCAGATGGCCGGATGTTCGAGCAGCGACTCGAGCGCGAGACTCGGGCCGCTGTCTGGAGTCGAGGGAGCCATGGAAACAACGCGCTCGCAGATGGAAACGAGAACAATGACTCACGATGCAGAGTCGGCTGCCGATGCTACGACCGGTGCGCTACGCAAGGATCGTGGCTGCGAAAACCAGCTGCGCCTCTCACATCCACAGGGACACTGGAAGCGCCGCAAACTCGTACGCGGCGTTGCAACGGCAGCCTTCACCGTCACCTTGTGATGACGATTCGATTTCTTTGGCGCGAGCGCATCCGCTGCGCCCGGCGAAGGGAGCAGTTCGAAGACAGACATGGAAACCTCCGGACGAGCCGGTGAGAGTGCGAGTTACATGAGACCGGCGGGCGTCGCCTTGCCGGCGGTGGCACCGCGGCGCAGCACACCCACGACCACCCCTTCGATGATCAGCGGCTCTTCACGCAGGTTGACGCGGATGGGCTCGAAGTCGGCGTTCTCAGGCAGCAGCCACACCGTCGGACCTTCCTGCTTGTAACGCTTGACCGTCACCTCGTTCTCGAGACGCGCGACGATGATCTGACGATTGCGCACCTCGGGGGTGCGGTGCACCGCCACCAGGTCGCCATCGAGGATGCCGGCGTCTTTCATGGACATGCCGGTGACCTTGAGCAGGTAATGGGGACGGGGCGAGAAAATGTCGGGATCGATGTTGAAGCGCGCTTCGATGTTCTCTTCTGCGAGAATGGGCTTACCCGCGGCGACGCGGCCGATGAGTGGCAAGCCGAGTTGCTCGCGCAGGATGTCCTTCAGTTGGATGCCACGCGAGGTGCCCGGCACGAGCGCAATCACCCCTTTGCGGGCGAGTGCGCGCAGATGCTCCTCTGCGGCGTTGGCGGACTTGAACCCGAGCTCTTGCGCGATTTCTGCCCGCGTGGGCGGCATGCCGGTTTCGGCAATAGCTCTTTGGATCAGACGGAGGATTTCAGTTTGGCGTGGCGTGAGATCTGACATGGAACACCTCTACCTCTGTTGATCCATACAGTACCTGTGAATTCATCCAGTCGCAAGCCCCCTGCCGCCGATTTCGATGCGCTCATCATCGGCGCCGGTCACAACGGCCTCGTCTGCGCCTGCTACCTGGCGCGCGCCGGTCTGCGGGTCGGCGTATTCGAGCGCCGCTCCCTAGTCGGTGGCGCGGCGGTCACCGAAGAGTTCGTACCCGGCTTTCGCAACTCGACGGCGAGCTACACCGTCAGCCTGCTCGAAGCGACGGTGATACGCGATCTGCGTCTAGCCGAACACGGCCTGCGCATCGTCGAGCGGCCGATGCAGAACTTCCTGCCACTACCCGATGGCGATTCATTCAGTGCCGGCCCCGAGGCTGCAGCCACGTTGGCGGAGGTGCGTCGCTACAGCGCCCGCGATGCCGACAGACTCCCCGCCTTTCACGCGATGCTCGATCGCGCCGTCACGCTGCTACGTGAACAACTGACGCGCACGCCACCCACCGACCTGCGTCGCACCGGGGACCTTTGGGAACTGCTGCGCTTCGGTCGACAGTTCCGCGCCCTGCCGCTCGCGCAACAGCGCGAGCTGCACGAAATCTTCACGCGTAGTGCAGGCGAGATCCTCGATCATTGGTTCGAAACGCCCGCGCTCAAAGCCTTGTTCGGTTTCGATTCGATCGTCGGTAACTATGCGAGTCCGTACACGCCGGGCAGCGGCTATGTCTTGCTGCATCATGCGTTCGGCGAAGTAAACGGTAAGCGCGGCCTCTGGGGTCATGCCATCGGCGGCATGGGCGCCATCACACAAGCTCTCGCTGCCGAGGCGCGGCGTCTTGGCGTACATATCGAGTGCGCTGCGCCGGTCGCCAAGATCATCACCACACGCGCCAGTGGACGCAGCCAGACTCAAGCGACGGCGAGCGGCATCAAACTCGTCGATGGTCGCATCTTCGGTGCGCCACGCATCGTCGGTAATCTCGGTCCCAAGCCCCTGTTCCTGAATTTATTGCCTGCAGAAGATCTACCAGAGGATTTTCGCTCGCATATCGAACGATGGCGCACAGCTTCCGCCACTTTCCGCATGAACGTGGCGCTCAGCGAATTGCCGCGTTTCGACGTACGCCGTTCGCGCAGCGATGACATCCACCTCGGTGCCGGCATCATCATTGCGCCCTCACTCGATTACATGGATCGTGCTTATGCCGATGCAAGACTCACCGGTTGCGCACGTGAACCGATCGTCGAAATGCTGATCCCCTCGACACTCGATGACACGCTTACGCCCCGTGGTGCGCATGTCGCGAGCCTCTTCTGCCAGCACTTCGACTACAACCTGCCAGGCACTCTCGATGCGCCACGCAGTTGGGAAGACGCCACGGAGAAACAAGCCGCGATCGATTCGATCATCGATACGGTCAATGCCGTCGCCCCCAACTTCCGTCGCAGCATCGTGGGAGTTCTTGCACTCTCGCCTCTCGATCTCGAGCAGCGTTTCGCACTAGCCGGTGGCGATATCTTCCACGGCTCACTCGGACTCGACCAGCTGTGGGCTGCACGCCCGGCGCTCGGCTATGGCAATTACCGCACACCCGTACGCGGCTTATATCTCTGCGGCTCTGGCGCACATCCGGGCGGCGGCGTCACCGGGTTGCCGGGCTCGAATGCCGCACGTGAAATTCTCCGCGATCGCCGTAAATAGTCCTCGTCGATAATCTTTGAACGGACCACCCATGCGCATCATGCACACCCTGTTCTCACGCGGCTTCGCCGGCACCGAAAGAGCCACGGCGGAGATGTGCAATGCCTGTGCAGGGGAACACGAGGTCACGCTCGTATTGCAGAAACAGCATCGCGCTACGAATGGGGTTTCGATCCGCGATCACCTGGATGATCGCGTACGCGTCGTCGAGGTGAGTCGCTGGTTTCCCGCTTGGGGGCTCGCCCGCGCCATCCGCGATCATCGACCGGAGATCATCCACACCCATTTGCGCAAGAGCACGCGACTCGTCGCACGCTTGAAACCAACCTGCGCCACCATTGCCACCTTGCACATGTGGGTAAATGGTCCGCAGTTTCTCGAGATGGACGGTCTGATCGTCATCGCCCAATGGCAGAAGAGAGATCTTGCGCGTTATCGTGGTCGCATCTTCGACATCAACGAATCTTTGATCCCCACGCCAAGAGTGGCTGCCGAGCAGCGCCGTCACCTTCGCGAGCTGGCTGGCGCGGGAGAAACCGAGTTTCTGATCGGCGGCGTCGGTCGACTCGCCAAATCAAAGGGCTTCGACACTCTCATCCGCGCCTTCGAGCAGGCTGCCATTCCCGATGCCAAGCTCGCGATCATCGGTGATGGTCGTGAACGCAAACGCTTGGAGAAACTCGCCCAGAGCGATCGAGTCCGCTTTCTCGGCTTCCGCCCCGACGCCAAGGCGCTCTATCAGGCTTTCGATTTGTTCGTGAGCCCCTCGCGCAGCGAACCGCTCGGGCGTGTCTTGTTCGAAGCGATCGATGCGGGCACGCCGGTTCTGGCAACAGCCACTCAGGGACCGTCGGAAATCTTGGTGCGCTACCCGGGCACGTTGGTACCCATCGATGATGTGAATGCGATGAGCATGGCACTTCGATCACTGGCTACGCAGAGACCGGCACGAGTGGATCACGACTTGTCTGCCTACCATCTGGAGAATGTCGTACGCGAAACGCTGCAAGCGTATCGCGAACTCATCGAGGCGCGAGGTAACGCCCCAGCCGCTCGATGATGCCAGGCAGAGCATCGTGCAGCGCCAGTGCCTGTCGGTGTGATGCCAGATCGTCTCGGAGCGCCGTATCGACGAGCACACGCTCGCAGGTTTCAATGACGTCATCGGGCTTCGGCGAAAGCACCACGCCTTGCGCGGCGCAGCGTGCGATGCGCTTGGCCTGATCGCCGGCGATCGGGATGGCGATGCACGGCTTGTCGAGCGCCAGCGCCTGCAACAAGGTATCGCCGCCATTCACGAGCACGGCTCTAGAGCGCGCGAGTAACGCATGCAAAGCGCCGCCCGGCACGCTGCGCACCGCTCTGAAGTGACTCGTCTGCGGTAACTCGAGAATGAATGAGGGTCCTGCGACAAACACCACGCGATGGCCTCTTTCAGCCAGAGCCGCACCCCACTCGGCAAATCGCGTCGGGGTCATGCTGGCATCGTGAAACTGACTGCCACCGCCCGGGACGATCACGATATCCGGCACCCCAAAATCGGCGAGCAAGTCATCGGCCGCAGACTCATCCGCCGGTGCCAGCACGGTATCGAGATAATGCAATTCAGGGCGCGCCAACCAACGTAACTTCCAACGCTCGATGAGCGTCGGTGCGCCCGCAATCAACTCGGGATAGGAAATCCAGTGCTCGTCGATCAAACGCATCCAGCGCAGACGAAACGCCTTGTAACGCTGCCTCGAGCGCGAACTGACGTAGACGACGGCGGCACCGACGCGTTTCGCCGCCCGCAATTGCGGCGTTCTACCGGCATTGTCGAAGACGACGATCCTCGGCCGTAATCGCTCGATGACCTCGACGGCCTCGCGGGTGCAGAGTGTCGGCGACGCAGGCAGCAAGGTCGCCGGATGATGGAAACTGGCTGCGTACGGTGCTGCACGATGCAGCAGGAAATGGATGCCGATGTCGGGGGCATGTGCCACCAACGCATCGGCGATGCTGCGCGCCCGCGCGAACTCGCCCATGCCACTCGGGCCGCTGACGGGAACGAACAGAACGCTGGGGGATGACGCAGTCACGGCCGACATTATGGACGTAACCCTTCTGTGCGGGCTCGCCCTAATCGGAGGATTCGGACTCGGTCGTAGTCCCCTTTGCGGTCGGGTACAGCTATAATGTTGCCGTTGGGGTCGACCAAATGGCGGCCTCTCGCCAACGACCCGAACCAGCAACAATCTCAATTGAGGACATGAACACTATGAAGACCCCGATCGTCGCCAAGATCGTCGCTGTCGCCGCCGTTGCCACCCTCGCCGGTTGCACGGACCTGAAGCCGCTCCAGGCCGAAATCGACAGCCTGAAGACCCAAGTTTCGAGCCTGCAGACGCAAGTCGCTGCCGCCAAGAGCTCGGCTGACGCCGCCAACGGCGCCGCCGCTTCGGCTGCTTCGGCTGCCAACGGTGCTCAGTCGACCGCCAACCAGGCGCTGTCGGCCGCTCAGGCCTCGCAGGCCTGCTGCGATGCGACCAACGAGAAGATCGACCGCATGTTCAAGCGTTCGATCTCGAAGTAATCGCTCGTCGATTCGCTTCGTGCGAGAAAACGCCGCGCCAAAAGCGCGGCGTTTTTTTTGGCGCCCTTTGATTGATGTATCCGGCGGCGCTCGCGATCAGTATCGAATCAGTGCCGAGCCCCAGGTGAGACCACCACCGAAGGCTTCGAGCAGGATCAGATCACCGCGCTTGACGCGACCATCACGCACGCCGGCATCGAGCGCCATTGGCACCGAAGCGGCCGATGTATTGCCGTGCTGCTCTACCGTCACGATGACCTTGTCCATCGACATCTCGAGTTTCTTCGCAGTCGCCTGAATGATGCGGATGTTGGCCTGATGCGGGATCAGCCAATCGATGGCTGACTTATCGAGCCCATTGGCTGCCAAGGTTTCATCGACGATGGCACCGAGTGACTTCACCGCGATTTTGAATACCTCGTTGCCGGCCATGTGGATGAAGGCCGGGATGCGACCCTGCTCATCGGGATGAAAGCCCTTCGAGGGACCGACTGGGCAATAGAGCAGATCCTTGTAGAACCCATCGGTGTGCAGATGCGTCGAAATGATACCGGCCTCATCAGCTGGCTTGAGCACCACGGCACCGGCACCATCGCCAAAGAGGATCGCAGTGCTGCGATCACTCCAATCGACGATGCGACTGAGCGTTTCGGCACCGATGACGAGCGCGCACTTGGCATCGCCCAACTTGATGAACTTGTCAGCGACGGAGAGCGCGTAAATGAAGCTGCTGCAGGCAGCCTCGACGGAAAACGCCGGGCAGTTACGGATGCCGAGCCGATCCTGCAAGAGCGCACCGCAGTTCGGAAAGACCTGATCCGGCGTGGTGGTACCGAAGACGATCAGATCGATCTCATCAGGATCGACACCGGCCGCCTGCATCGCGCGGCGCGCAGCCGGCACCGCCAAATCGACCGTCGTTTCGCCTTTGGCAGCGATACGGCGCTCGCCGATCCCGGTGCGCTCGCGAATCCACTCATCCGTGGTCTCGACCATCTGCTCGAGATCTTTGTTGGTCAGCACCTTCTCGGGAAGATGACTGCCGGTGCCCACGATGCGCGAATACTTCAGCATGTCGAGTGATCCCCAGAGCCGAGCGCTTGTGAAACATGTTGCACGAGTTGCTTACGCACCGCCGTGGCGGCGATCGCAATGGCCTGCGCCATCGCGTAACGATCTGCACTGCCGTGACTTTTTACCACGATGTGCTTGAGCCCCACCATGATCGCGCCGTTGTAGCGGCGCGGATCGAGCGAACCAGAGACGCGCTTGAGCACCGGGCGCGCTGCCAAACCCGCAAGTTTGCTCGGCAAGTCGGCCGTGAACTCGCGCTTCAATCGATCACCGATGAGACCAGCAACGCCTTCCATGGTCTTGAGCGCGACGTTGCCTGTGAAACCATCAGTCACGACGACATCGACTTCGCCGGAGAAAATATCTTGGCCCTCGACGAAGCCGACGTACTCGAACGCGACTCGCAAATCTTTGAGTAACGCGTGCGCTTCCTGTACGAGATCGTGGCCCTTGGTCTCTTCTTCGCCGATGTTGAGCAGTCCCACGCGTGGACGCTCGCGACCATGCACGTCTCTCGCGACGATCGCGCCCATAATCGCGAACTGCCGCAATTGCACTGGTGTCGCACGCAGATTCGCACCGACGTCGAGCAACTGCGTGAAGGCACGTCGATTCGGAATCGAAGTCATGATGGGCGCGCGTTCGACTTCCGGCAGACACTTGAGCACGAAATGGGAAATCGCCGTCAGAGCCCCGGTATTACCGGCGCTGACCATGCCTTCGGCGAGCCCGTCGTGAACGAGATCGGCAGCGATGCGCATGGACGATTGTTTCTTGCGCCGGATCGCCTCGCGCGGCGCATCGGTCATCGTGATGATCTCGCTCGCCTCGATGAGCTCGAGGCGATCACGTACACCAGCTGCAGGTGCTGCCGCATCGAGCAAGGGCGCGATCACGCTCGCTTGGCCGACGAGCTGCAGACGCAACGATGAGTCGGACTCGAGCGCAAGCAGCGCCGCGGGCACGCATTCCTGCGCGCCGAGGTCGCCGCTCATCACATCGAGCGCGATAAGAGTCATGGGTGTGCCCCGAGAACGGGAGCAGGCGGGCTCGAACGGCCCGCCGATGAAAACTTAGCCCGCCGCTTCGTCGTCAGCCGGCTTCTCGATCACGCGCTTGCCGCGGTAGAAACCATCGGGCGTGATGCGGTGACGGAAGTGCGTCTCACCCGACTGCGGATCAACCGACAGAG
>CAIVYV010000327.1 GCA_903910215.1 uncultured Pseudomonadota bacterium | reverse complement strand
TCGGCGATCCGCTCTATGGTGGCCGCCGTCGCTTGCCAGCGGGTGCAAGCCCCACCGTTATCGATGCGCTCGCGCAGTTTTGCCGGCAAGCGCTGCATGCCGCGCGCTTGTCGTTCGAGCATCCGAGCAACAAGCGAGAGCTGAGTTTCGAAGCGCCGATTCCAGCGGATTTTCGCGACTTGCTCACGACGCTTGCCGCCGAGGCGAGCACAACCTGAGGCGGCGTAGATGGTCGGCTTGATCAAACCCGAGTGGTCGGCGCCTGCGGGCGTGCAGTCGGCATTCTCACTGCGGAGTGGCGGCACGAGTCTGCCTCCTTGGGATTCACTGAATCTTGGTGTGCATGTGGGTGACGATCTCGATGCCGTCGCACGCAATCGCCGCCGCTTGACCGAGGCACTCGCGTTGCCCTCGCAGCCATGGTGGCTCGAGCAGGTGCACGGTATCGAGGTCGCTACTTTTGAACAGTCGCCATCGATGACCGAAGCCGCCACGACGGCGGCGCGTCCCATCGCGGATGCGGCGGTGACTCGGATGGCGGGCGTGGTACTCGCAATCCAGATTGCCGACTGTTTGCCGGTGTTGCTCACCGACGATGAGGGCTTGGTGCTCGGTGCCGCGCATGCCGGCTGGCGTGGGCTCGTGGGTGGTGTGCTCGAACGCACGGTTGAGGCGATGGGGGTGCCAGGCTCCCACTTGCGAGCGTGGCTTGGGCCGAGTATCGGACCGGCGCACTTCGAAGTGGGGGAGGAGGTTCGTGAAGCCTTCCTGGCGGCGGGTGACTCGGCGAGCGCCTTCGTGCCGAACCCCCGTGGTCGGTGGCAATGCGACCTGCCGGCCTTGGCCCGTGCCCGTCTGCGACGTCTGGGTGTGACCCGGATCGCCGGCGGAGAGTGGTGCACGGCGGCCGATCCGATGCGATTTTTCTCGCATCGGCGGGATCAGCGAACGGGGCGGATGGCCGCGCTGCTCTGGCGCTGTTAGAATATAACACTATGGAAACCCTGCTCCTGATCGTGGCATTTACCGCCTTGGGCGGACTACTGAGCGCGACGATCGCGGCAGCGCTGTTTTGGCTACCCGGTGCCACGCGCGATCGCGTGTTACCGCATGCGGTGAGCTTTGCGACCGGCACGCTGCTCGCCACCGCGTTGCTAGCCCTCGTTCCGCACGCCATGGCTGGCGCGGGCCCCTTCAAAGTTCACGGCGTGGGCGTGGCGCTGCTCGCCGGTATCGCGCTCTTCTTCGTATTGGAGAAGTTCCTGCTCTGGCGTCACTGCCACACCGAGGCGGTCGAGACGGCGCATGCGCACGAACACCATCGCCAGCATTCCTCTGGCGCGCTCGTGATGATCGGCGATGGGTTTCACAACTTCATCGACGGCGTGCTGATTGCGGCGGCTTTCTTGACCGATGTGCATCTTGGCATCGTGACGGCTTTTGCCATCATGGCGCACGAAATTCCGCAGGAAGTGGGCAACTTTGCCGTGCTGCTGCACGCGGGCTTTAGCCGCAGCAAGGCGCTCCTTTGGAACATCCTCTCGGGTCTGACCGCCGTGTTGGGTGGCCTCGTCGGCTGGTTTGCCCTGCGCGATGCGATGGCTCTGTTGCCCTATGCGCTCGCCGTGGCGGCTGCGAGCCTGCTGTATGTCGCTGTCGCCGATCTGATTCCCGGGCTGCACCGGCGAACCGATCCGCGGGCGAGCGCCGCCCAGATTGTCTGGATCGGGGCGGGTATCGCGCTCGTCGCGTTTGCCGAATCGCTGGTGCATTGACCGCGACCGGGGCCCTAGCTTGATCGAGAGCCCTTGAAAGAGGCTTTCGAGCCCTAACCTCTGGGGGTAGTGATAGTGCAACCCCCACGAGGGACTGCTCATGCGTCAAGACAAACTCACCGCTCGGTTCCAGCAAGCACTGGCCGATGCCCAATCGCTGGCTCTGGGCCGCGATCATCAAATCATTGAACCTGCGCACGTTCTGCTCGCGCTGATCGATCAGCAGGGTGGCACGGTTAAACCGCTGTTCGTCAAAGCGGGCGGCAACCTGCCGAAGCTTCGCGCAGAGCTGCAATCAGCACTCGATCGCTTGCCTAAGGTGCAGGGCGCGCCGGGCGAAGTGCACATCTCGAACGACTTGCAGCGACTGCTAAACGTGACCGACAAGCTCGCGCAGCTCAAGGGCGATCAGTACATCTCGAGCGAGCTCTTCGTGCTTGCGGCCTATGAAGACAAGGCGCTGCTCGCGCGTTTGCTGAAAGATTCAGGTTTCGCGCAGGCTGCGCTCGAGAAGGCCATCAACGACGTGCGCGGCGGTGAAAAGGTGCAAGATGCCAACGCCGAAGAAAATCGGCAGGCGCTCGAGAAATACACGGTCGATCTCACGCAGCGTGCCATCGACGGCAAGCTCGATCCGGTAATCGGTCGCGACGATGAAATCCGTCGCACCATTCAGGTTTTGCAGCGTCGCACGAAGAACAATCCGGTGTTGATCGGTGAGCCGGGTGTCGGCAAGACCGCCATCGTCGAGGGGCTCGCGCTGCGTATCGTCAACGGCGAAGTGCCGGAGAGTCTGCGTAACAAGCGCATCCTGGCGCTCGACATGGGCGCCTTGATTGCCGGCGCCAAATTCCGCGGTGATTTCGAAGAGCGTTTGAAGGGCGTGCTCAATGATCTCTCCAAACAGGAAGGTCAGGTCATTCTCTTCATCGATGAGCTGCACACCATGGTCGGTGCCGGCAAGGCCGATGGCGCGATGGATGCGGGCAATATGTTGAAGCCGGCGCTCGCGCGTGGCGAGTTGCATTGCGTCGGTGCGACCACGCTCGATGAATACCGCAAATACATCGAGAAGGACGCGGCACTCGAGCGCCGTTTCCAGAAAGTGCTGGTCGATGAGCCCTCGGTCGAAGACACCATCGCGATCCTGCGTGGTTTGCAGGAGCGTTACGAGAATCACCACAAGGTCGAGATCACCGATCCCGCGATCGTCGCAGCGGCGACGCTTTCGCATCGTTACATCACCGATCGACAGTTGCCGGATAAGGCCATCGATTTGATTGATGAGGCCGCGGCGCGCATCCGCATGGAGATGGATTCGAAGCCCGAGACCCTCGACAAGCTCGAGCGGCGCATCATCCAGCTGAAGATCGAACAGGTCGCGCTGCAGAAAGAGAAGGACGAGGCCACGCGCAAGCGCTTGGCGGCACTCGAAGAGACGCTCGCGCAGCTCGAGAAGGAATATGCCGATCTCGAGGATATCTGGAAGAGCGAGAAGGCTTCTTTGCAGGGCGCCTCCGGCATCAAAGAAAATCTCGAGAAGCTCAAACTCGAGTTGGAAGCGGCGCGTCGCAAGGGTGATCTCGCGCGTATGGCCGAGTTGCAGTACGGCAAGATCCCCGAGCTCGAAAAAGCCTTGGTCGAGGCGCAAGCCGCCGAGGGCAAGCAGGGGCAGTTGCTGCGCAATCAGGTGACCGACGAAGAGATCGCCGAAGTCGTCTCGAAGTGGACCGGTATCCCGGTCTCGAAGATGCTCGAAGGCGAAAAAGAAAAACTGCTTCGTATGGAAGAGGCGCTGTCGCGTCGCGTCGTGGGGCAAGATGAAGCCGTACGTATCGTCGCCAACGCCATCCGTCGCTCGCGTGCGGGTCTCTCCGATCCGCGGCGCCCAAATGGTTCGTTTCTTTTCTTAGGCCCCACTGGTGTCGGTAAAACCGAGCTCTGCAAAGCGCTCGCCGAGTTTCTCTTCGACACCGAAGAGTCGATGGTCCGCATCGACATGTCGGAATTCATGGAG
>CAIVYV010000326.1 GCA_903910215.1 uncultured Pseudomonadota bacterium | reverse complement strand
AGCCCGGGGTTTTGCCCCGGGCTTTTTTTTGGCTGCATGACGCAGAAGCATCTGCACTTAGTCGCGCTTGCGCTCGATCCAGATCGCGGGACGCTCACCGCCCTCGACACGACGCTCGATACGACGCTCGATTCTGACCTCTGGCGCTTTGCCCATTCGCTCGCGCATCGCCTGCTGACGCTCAAGCATCTTCTTTTGCTGTTCCGGAGTCAGCACGCTCCACACCTTGCTGCGCAGTTCGGCCGATTGGGTCACCATCTTGGCCGACAGCTCGCCCACGCGCTTGGCCGTCTCGGCGACTTTGCCCGAATACTTGGCATCGCCCGGGTTGATGTCGCGCAATGCACGCCGCGCCTGCTGTAACTCTTGTCGCAGCTTGCGCAGCTCAGGCTGATAGGTCGCTCGGTGCTCGGTGATCTTGCCGCGCTGCTGGGGCGTCAGATCGAGCTCGTCCATCATGCGCTCCCAATTCCGCATCACCTTGCGAGCACCGCCCTCGTCATGCATTCCACGATGCATACGCAACGCCTCGATCGGATCTTGATCAACGCCACGAATGACGATGCGACGAATTTCATTGGGCGGCGGTAATCCGTCGACCGACAACGGCGCGCCTGGCGGCGGTGGTGGCGGCGCAGCCTCATCAGCCATGAGCGAAGCACTCGCGGTAAGGGCGGCAATCAGCAATAAAACTTTTCGGGGCTGCATCGTGAACTCCTGTGATCTTTCGGCTTGAGGGATATCCTCGCCGATTTCGACCGTCCTCGCCTGCTATCGTCCGCCAAGAGACAGCAAAGGTGTTGCAAAGATCTGTGAAGTTGCGAACCCAAGGCTGACAATGACGGATCTTCATCGCACCATGAACCCTATGACGACGCGCGTATTGGTCATCGACGACGATCAGGAGCTCACGTCGATGCTGCAAGAGTTTCTCGCCAGCGAGGGCTTCGACGTTGAATGTGCCGCCGATGCTGCGGCAGGCCTGACAGCCATCAGCGAACGGACAGCCGATCTGCTCGTGCTCGATGTCATGCTGCCTGGCTCTAGTGGCTTCGACTTGCTTCGCTTGCTGCGACAAAGCCACCCACGATTGCCGGTGCTCATGCTGACCGCTCGCGGTGAGGCCGTGGATCGCATACTCGGTCTAGAATTGGGTGCCGACGATTATTTGGCTAAACCCTTCGATCCGCGTGAGCTGGCGGCGAGATTGCGCGCTATCCACCGCCGTGCTCAGAGCGCGACCAACGACACCGCTCAGACGAGCATCGAACTCGGCAAGTTGAAGATTGACGAACGGCGGCGGCGCGCAACGTGGGCAGATGCCGCGCTAGATCTGACGGCTGCGGAGTTACGCATCATCACGCTCCTTGGCAAGGCTGCTGGTCAGCCGATCGAGCGAGCCGAACTCACCGAGCACGCGCTCGGGCGAAAACTCACGCTGTACGATCGCAGCATCGATACACACATCAGCAACCTCAGGCGCAAACTCGCCCAAGCTGGAGCCAGTGGTATCGAAATCCGCTCGGTTCGCGGCACGGGCTACGAGCTCTTGTTGGTGGAGCCCTTGTGAGTCGTCTCGCTTGGCGAATTTTTGTCACGATCTTCCTGACGCTGCTCGCCACGGGGCTCGGCGCTATCGCCATCACTTCCTGGTACATCGAGCAACGCGCCACTCGCTCAGCGACAGAGTTGACCGTCGGAGCCGAAACCGCTGCCGAGGCACTCGCTGCAGGTGGCCGCCTCGGCCTCACCGATTGGGCTCGACGACAGGCAGCAGATCGAGACAGCCTGCTGATTTTTTTGGTCGTCGACGAATGGGGTGAAGAACTGCTAGGTCGCCCGATTCCACGCCGCGCCTCGACTTCAGAAGCCAGTACGTCCGAATCCAGCTCGGGCAGCCCCACTGGGGAACCACTTCTCGGCGGATCAGTCGTGACGCTCGATTTGCCAAGCAGCATGCCAATACTCTCGGGCGCCGACGGTCAACGTTACCTTCTAATGACCGTCGCTCGCGATGGCCGTCGCGGTGTGTTCGGCTTACCAGCAACTCGCCTCTCGCTGCTCGCGCTTGCCTTGTTACTGACCGCAGTAGCCAGTTACTGGCTCGCCGGATCGATTACGCGACCAATCATCGATCTGAAGCGGACGGCAGAAGCATTGTCTTCTGGAAAACTGGAAGCGAGAGTCGCCCGCGCATCGCTGCAACGTCGGGATGAGCTGGGAGAACTCGCTTACACCTTCGATCGAATGGCGGGTCGACTCAGCGCGGCGCTACAGGCAAAGGAGCAACTACTGCGCGACGTCTCACACGAACTGCGCTCGCCCCTCACCCGCATGCGCTTGGCAGTGGCCCTGTTACGCAAGCGTATGGATATGCCTCCGGAGCTGGATCGGCCAGAACTCGATCGGCTTGAGCTCGACATCGCACGCCTCGATGAACTGATCGAGGACATCCTGTCGATATCACGCCTGCAGTCGGAGCCTTCCAGCCTGCACAAGGAGTCGATCGACCTGCGTCACCTGCTCGAGCGTATCGCCACCGATGCGGGTTTCGAGGCCAAAGAAAAGCGCTGCCGAATCGAATGGCAGATGGGCGATACGCCCTGCATTTTATCGCTCGATCCACAGTGGGCCTCTGCGGCGATCGAGAACGTGGTGCGAAATGCCATTCGTTACACGCGAGAAGAGAGCGTCGTCGCCATCACGCTCGAGCAAAATGCGCACGAAGCATGCCTCACCGTTTGCGACGCTGGTCCGGGAGTGCCGGAAAACCAACTCTCGCAAATCTTCGAACCTTTCTATCGAGTCGAACGTGATCGAGGCCGCATGAGCGGCGGCACAGGATTGGGGCTCGCCATTGCTGCCCGAGTGCTAGGCGCTCACGGTGGGCGAATCGAAGCTCACAATCTCTCGGCGCCTGCGGCGGGCCTGATGATTCGGATGTGGTGGCCAACGCATCACGCGTGACCGAAGCGCAGTCTGACTCGCAGGCCTGGATCTGCACTTTCGAGCACCAGCTTGCCACGATGCAAGCGGGCCACAGCGGCAGCGATCGCAAGACCCAAGCCACTACCGAATTCGCCCGACGCGCCCTCCAGTCTGACAAAGGGTCGTACTGCCTGCTCGCGCGCATTCACTGGAATTCCGGGACCACGATCTTGCACCACGATCTCCGGCGTACCGTCATCCATCGTCTCGACCGAGACGCTGAGTACCGCACCAGCCGGTGAATACTTGATGGCGTTCTCCAGCAAATTACCCACGGCTTGGGACAGAATTTGCCGATGTCCTGTGACCATCACCGCACGAATGCGACGCTCGAGTTTTTGCCCTCGCTCCTCAGCCAGTGGCTCGAATAATTCGGCCAAGTCGGTCGCCAAAGTGCCAAGATCGAGCACCTCCATCGATTCGTAGGCGAGCCCCGCCTCGGCGCGAGCCAGGTCGACGAGCGCTTTGAATACCTGCAGTCTGCGGGTGATACCAGCCTCAGCTTCGGCTAAGTGCGCTTGGCGCTCTGCCTCACTCGAGGTAGAGCGAGCCGACTCAATGGATCTGCGAATGCGCATCATCGGCGTACGCAAGTCATGGGCCAAGCTCTCGGTGATCGTCCGTAAACCTGTGACGAGCGCCTCGTTCTGATCGAGCATTTCATTGAGCGTACGAGCTAACGCCCCCATCGCATCCACGCGCTGTGACACGGGCGCTCGAGCCGTCATCTGACCGCGTTGGATGCGCCTTGCGGTGTGCGCCATATGACGAATCTGGGTCAGTGCGTAATGGTTAAAAATCAAACCGGTAGCGATGCCGATCGTGACAATCAACAAGACACCTAAAACCGCGGTCTGGCCGAGCGTTTGGGCCATATCGCGTCGGATGGGATCGCGATAACTCATCAACAGCTTCGCGCCATCATCGAGTGTCAGTCCGACCACGAAGATATCGGGGCCTGCCTCGTCACTGACGCGAAACCAGCCTTGTTTGCTAATCCGCTGCAAACTTTCTTCCGGCAGCATGCCCGGATTACCGACGGCTGGTTTTCCGGCCGAATCGAGCAATACTAGATAGCGAGTTGCGTCGACGATCGAGCTACGCCAAGCGAGCCCCTCGATCAGCTTAGCTCGCCCGGAGGTCCGATCGAACTGTCGACGCAGTTCAAGCTCACCCAGCAACGTGCTCCGCAGCTCCTCGTCGTGCAGATGCATCACACGGTGCTGCACCCACATGAAGGCCCCGACGAAAGTTAGGACCATCACCGCAAGGGCGATCAGGCCAGCGATAAAGGCTCGACGGTCGATTACCGCGAAGGATTTCATCCGCCAAGCATGCCACGATCCGGGCTTTTTCCCCTACACTCTGCTGCCGTGAGGAAACAATGAAAGTGCTGCTGATCGAGGATGACGCGCGAGTAGCCGAAGAAGTCGTGCAGGCTCTTGGCTCACGCGGGCATCTCGTCAGCCACATCCTCGATGGCGATCGTGGACTCGAGGCCGCCCTCTCCAGCCCGATCGATGTGTTGATCACCGATCGGATGTTGCCCGGCCAAGACGGGCTCGAAATCGTGCAGGCGCTTCGAAAAGCCGGCAGAACGGTCCCGGTGTTGGTGCTGTCAGCTCTCGACTCGGTCGACGAGCGCGTCCGGGGTCTGCGCGCGGGTGGCGACGATTACCTAGGCAAGCCGTTCGCCATCGAAGAGCTCATCGCACGAGTTGAATCGTTGGGTCGCCGCAGTCCGCCCGCGTCGGAAACCGCGCTGAAGGTCGAAGACCTTGAACTAGACCTGCTGGCGCGACGAGCTCGACGGGCCGGCCGAGGCATAGAACTGACGGCTCGCGAGTTTCGCTTGCTCGAGTGCCTCGCTCGACATGCAGGGCAAGTCGTCACCCGCGCCATGTTGCTCAAAAACGTTTGGGACATCCACTACGACCCACAAACCAACGTGGTAGATGTACACGTGAGTCGTTTACGTCAGGCCGTTGACAAAGAATTCGAAAAGCCACTCATCCACACTGTGCGAGGTGTGGGCTACTCGCTACACGGCTGACTTCATCTTTTACTTCATGCAACCGACCATGGAAGAAATGGTCGGCACCTTCGATCTCGACGTAATCAACCGATGGGTCGAGCATATGCGCATAACTCCTTACCGCCTGCGCTTCGACCAACTCATCTTTCGAGCCCTGCACCACGAGCCAAGGGCAGTGAGGTTTTTGAACGTCGTCGAAACTCCAACGCCCGACCGGCGGCGCTATCGTCACCACGAGCTGCGGCGCCAACAACGCGTGTGCTCGCAAAACCATCCAGGCGCCGAATGAGAAACCACCGAGCCACAAAGGCAAGGACGGCCAGCGAGCACGAGCCCACTCGACGACACGGATCAGATCAGCCAACTCGCCTTGACCCGCATCGTGCACTCCGGCCGATGCGCCAACACCACGAAAGTTGAATCGCAGCGCAATCGCACCATTGGCGACGAAGCTACGAGCGACGGTGTGAATCACTTTATTGGTCATCGCGCCACCGAAAAGTGGATGCGGATGACAACAAACGGCGACGGCCCGCGGTTGCGGGTAAAGGTCGGGATCCGGAAGCTCGATGAGGGTTTCGATGTCGCCGGCTGCACCGGCTAGCATCGTTCGCTCAGGGGCTGCGATGGACAACGCCGTCCTTCATGACGAAGTGAACGCGCTGCATGGCGCTAATGTCTTTGATCGGATCACCCGGCACAGCAACCAGATCAGCGACTTTGCCAACTTCGACACTGCCGAGCCGATCATCGATCTCGAGATATTTGGCACTGACCGAGGTTGCCGACTTGATCGCTTCCATCGCCGGCATACCCGACTCGACCATCAGCACGAACTCGCGTGCGTTTTGACCGTGCGCCGACACGCCCGTGTCGGTACCAAAGAGAATCTTCACGCCGGCCTTGTAAGCCTTGGCGAATGTTCCCTGAATCTGTGGCCCGATCATTGCCGCTTTCGGACGAACCAATGCCGGGAAAAAGCCCTCTTCCTTGGAACGATCGAAAACCCACGCACCGGCCGCGATGGTCGGAACGTAATAGGTGCCGCGCTCCTTCATCAATTTGATGGTCTCGTCATCCATGAAGGTGCCGTGCTCGATGGTATCGACACCGGCGCGAACCGCGCGCTTCATGCCCTCAGCGCCGTGCGCATGCGCGGCCACCTTGAAGCCATAATCACGAGCAGTCTGCACGACGCTGCGGATCTCTTCCTCGGTGAACTGCGGGTTTAAACCATTCTTGGCGACCGATAACACGCCACCTGTTGCCGTGATCTTGATAAGGTCGGAACCTTCTTTGTAGCGCTGACGCACGGCTTGTGCTGCTTGCTCTTCACCGTTGACGACGCCATCGAGTGGCCCGACGTTGGCGCCGCCCAAATGATCCGCCCAACCGTTGGTCGGATCCGCATGGCCTCCCGTAGTGGCGATCGACTTGCCAGCAGCAAAAATGCGCGGACCAGCTAGCTTGCCCGCATTGATCGCATTGCGCAGCGCGATGCTCGCACGGAAACCATCACCGAGATCGCGAACAGTGGTGAAGCCGGCCTGCAATGTGCGCTCCGCGAACATCGCGCCGTCAAGGGCGATATCGGGACCATCCTTCTTGAAACGATCGAGCTCGCTCGTGCGGCTGTATTCGCTCGTGATATGCACGTGCATATCCATGAGACCCGGCATCAGCGTCGAATTCTTCAGATCAACGACGCGATCACCAACAGACGGTGCACGGTAACCACTCTCGATAGCAACGATACGCCCGCCATCGATGACAATCGTTCGCTCCGACATAGCCTGATTGGCAAGGCCATCGATGACACGTCCTGCGTGAATCAGCGTGGCGGCATCCGCCACACTACCTATCGCGATCGTTAGTGCTATCGCACCAATCACCCTGCCTTGCACTAGCGGATCTCCATCAACTCGACATCGAACACCAGTGTGGCGCCGCCCGGAATGACACCTCCCGCACCACGCGCGCCGTAGCCAAGTTCAGCGGGGATCACGAGTCGGCGTTTGCCACCAACCCGCATGCCCTCGACACCGAGATCCCAACCGCGGATCACCTGGCCGCCACCCACTTTGAATGCAAAGGTGTCGCCGTGATCGTGCGAACTGTCGAACTTGCGTCCCTTACCCTCGTTTTGGGCAGGGTCGTGCAACCAACCGGTGTAGTGAACGACGGCGATCTGTCCGGCATTGATGGGCGAGCCGTCTCCGGCTTCGATGTCTTCTTTAACGAGCTCTGACATGGCGGACTCCATTGACGATTGATCGCTGCTGCTCGAAGCCAGTAGCGTAGGAAGAAAGGCGGAGATCAAAAATATGCCGGTGACTGCCAGGATGAGCGACCAAACGACCGATCTCATCGTGACTCACCTGCCGAATCGGCCGAATCGGCCGATCGAAAATCGAGAGACACTGAATTGATGCAGTAGCGCAAGCCGGTCGGCTGTGGGCCATCCTCGAAAACGTGTCCGAGGTGGGCGTCGCATTGTGCACACACCACCTCGGTTCGGATCATCCCGTGACTGATGTCGCGATGTTCGCGCACCCGCTCGGATGCGAGCGGCGTCCAAAAGCTCGGCCAGCCGGAGCCCGAGTCATACTTCGTGTCAGAGGAAAACAATTCAGCCCCACAACAGACACAAGCGTAAACGCCCTTATCTTTGTTGTAGGTATAGTTGCCCGTAAAGGCGCGCTCCGTCCCCTTCTTTCGAGTGACCTCATAGGCCAGCGGCGATAGCCGCGAGCGCAGCTCTTCTTCGGTCGGCATGGGCTTTTCCATACGCGCTGATTATGGCACGAACAACTAGGCCATCAGTTGCCCGAGCAGACGGTTCAAACGACGAA
This sequence comes from uncultured Pseudomonadota bacterium, assembly GCA_903910215.1. Taxonomy (GTDB): domain Bacteria; phylum Pseudomonadota; class Gammaproteobacteria; order Steroidobacterales; family Steroidobacteraceae; genus UBA964. The sequence continues at coordinate 17,141 of CAIVYV010000326.1, read as the reverse complement.
CGAATTCGCCAGGATTGGCCACTGAACCCGCCTCGGCCAGCTTTGCCTGATCGTGAATCAGCAGCGCCAAATCGGCGAAATCGTCCTCGGCCATGGTCGAGTCGAGCCGCTTCAGCAGCGGATGGCTCACATTGACTTCGAGTGCGGGTTTGGACTCGGGCGCCGACTGACCGGTCGCGGCAAGGATCTTGCGCATCTGGGCCCCAAGATCATGCTCGGCTAGCACAAGACACGCGGGTGTATCGGTCAAGCGAGTCGATACTTTGACCTCGGACACACGCTCGCCAAGCGCATCCTGAATACGCTTAAGCAATTTCTCGTTCTCTTTGGCCACATCGGCGGCAGCGGCTTTATCCGCTTCGCCTTCGAGGCTACCGAGCTCCAGATCGCCACGCGAAACGTCCTTGAAGCGCTTCCCCTCAAACTCGCGAACATGACCCATCATCCACTCGTCGACACGATCGGCCAGCAGCAATACCTCGATGCCCTTGGATCGCAACTGCTCTAGGTAGGGACTTCCGCGTGCCGCGGTGATGCTATCGGCAATGATGTAATAGATGCGCTCTTGCCCTTCCTTCATACGGCCGACATAGTCGGCGAGCGTCACCTTGGGCTCATCTGATTCTTCGTGGGTACTGGCAAGACGAAGCAAAGGCAGGATCTTGTCGCGATTACTCGGATCCTCACCGAGCCCTTCTTTGAGCACTGGGCCGAATTCCTTCCAAAAGCCTGCGTATTTCTCGGGCTCGTCCTTGGCAAGGCGCGCCAGCAAGTCGAGCGCGCGCTTGGTCAACGCCGACCGTATTGCCTCGACTTCACTGTCTTGCTGCAACAACTCGCGCGAGACGTTGAGCGGCAGATCGTTCGAATCGAGCACGCCACGGATGAAGCGCAGGTACATCGGCAAGAACTGCTCGGCGTCATCCATGATGAAGACGCGCCGCACGTACAGCTTCAAGCCGCGCGTAGCATCGCGTTGGTAGAGATCGAACGGAGCGCGCGCAGGCACGTACAGCAGCGAGGTGTATTCGCGCTTGCCTTCGACCTTGTTATGACTCCACGCAAGCGGCTCGGCGAAGTCATGGGCGATGTGCTGATAGAACTCGCGATATTCCTCGTCTTTGATGTCGCTACGGGCGCGCGTCCACAACGCTTGCGCTTGGTTGGCCGGCTCCCAATCGAGCGTGGCCTCACCTTCCTTTCGCATCAAGACTGGGAAGGCGATATGGTCGGAGTAACGTCGCACCAATGAGCGCAGTCGCCAGCCATCGGCGAATTCCTTGGCTTCATCCTTCAAGTGCAACACGATGCTGGTGCCGCGCTCAGCGCGCTCGACCGTCTCGACGGTGAACTCGCCGTCGGCCTTAGATGCCCAGCGCACGCCGCTCGAAACCGGCTCACCCGCCTTGCGCGTATGCACTTCCACTTCGTCCGCCACGATGAAGGCAGAATAGAACCCCACGCCAAATTGACCGATCAACTGAGAATCTTTTTGCTGATCGCCGGTGAGCTTCTTGAAGAAGTCAGCAGTGCCGGATTTGGCGATCGTGCCTAGGTGGGCGATCGCTTCTTCGCGAGTCATGCCGATTCCATTGTCACGAATCGTGAGCGTCTTCTTGTCGGCGTCGTAATCGACCCAAATCTTCAAATCAGGCTCGCCGGCGAGCAGCTCGGGCTGCGCCAGCGCCGAGAAGCGCAGCTTGTCGTTGGCGTCGGAAGCGTTGGAGATCAACTCCCGGAGGAAAATCTCGCGGTGACTGTACAGCGAGTGAATCATCAGCCGCAGCAGCTCACGAACCTCGGCCTGGAAGCCGTGGGTTTGGACGTTCTCGGTCATGGGTCTCTCCAGAAAACGGGATCCGGCCTTTTTGGGGCCGGACGACATCTTTTCAAGGGCGAACGCTCACTCCTTCACGAGTCGATAGCAGGGGACATATGCAGACCCCGGCAGCTTCATTCGCTGCTGGGCAACGAAGCCCGAGAGAAGATCATCAAGCATATCCATCACGCTGCGATCACCGACGAGCTCGAACGGCCCGTGCCGCTCGATGGCTCGGATACCCGGCTCTTTTACGTTGCCGGTGACGATCCCCGAAAACGCTCTTCGCAGATCAGCCGCCAATTCGTGGGCCGGCTGATCGCGATGCAACCTCAGCGTGCGCATCGAGGCATGGGTCACCTCGAAGGGGCGCTGGAACTCCGGATCCACTCGCAGCAACCAATTGAAGTTGAAGGAATCGGAATGGCGCCGACGATACTCGCGCACGTCGTCAATGCCGCGATCCATGATTCGCGCCACCTCAGCTGGATCATCAATGACGATCTGCAAGCGTGACATCGCGACCTCGCCCACCGTGTTCACGAGGAAGCGACGAATCTGCTCGAAGTAGGCGGCACTGCTGCGCGGCCCGGTCAATACCACCGGAAAGGGCTGATCGGTATTAGCCGGATCGAGCAGGATGCCGAGCAGATAGAAAATTTCTTCAGCCGTACCGACGCCACCTGGAAAGACGACAAGACCATGTCCGAGTCGAACGAAGGCCTCGAGACGCTTCTCGATGTCGGGCATGATCACGAGGTGATTGACGATCGGGTTCGGCGGTTCGGCGGCGATGATGCCGGGCTCAGTCAAGCCCACATAGCGACCCGGCGCGATACGCTGCTTCGAATGCCCGATGGTCGCCCCCTTCATAGGACCCTTCATCGCGCCCGGGCCACAGCCCGTGCAAACATCCAGGGCGCGCAAACCGAGCTCGTACCCGACCTTCTTGGTGTACTCGTACTCCTCGCGACTGATCGAATGACCGCCCCAGCAAACCACGAGATTGGGTCGCGACTTGTGATCGAGCAAACGCGCGTTGCGCAGGATATGGAAGACGGCGTTAGTGATCGACTGCGGCCGGGCAAGATCGAATCGGCCGCTCTCGACGATCTCGTTGGCGGTGTAAACCACGTCACGCAGCACGGCGAACAATAATTCTTTGGTGCCGCGAATCATGTGCCCATCGACGAAGGCCATCGCTGGAGCGTTTTTGATTTCGAGCTTCACACCCCAAGCGTGCCGAACGATCTGGATGTCGAAATCCCGAAACTTGTCGAAGATCTCACGAGCGTCATCCGTATGGCTGCCGGCATTCAGGACCGCGAGCGCACACTGGCGAAACAGCGGATAGAGGCCGCCCTGCCCGGAGGAGAGTAGCTTTTCGATCTCCTCCTGCGAGAGGCTCTCGAGTGCGCCTCGCGGTGCGACCCGGGCATCGACGAACTCGGGGATGACGATACTGGTTTCCATTGAAGACCTTCCGAAAAGACTCAGGGACGGATGTCGATGGGCGTGCCGGTCGGGACCAGCATCCACACCTCCATCATGTCCGCATTACTCAAGGCGATGCAGCCGTCCGTCCAATCATTCTTGGCGTAGTGATCAGGCGACCATTTCGGCTGGTTGGGCAGTCCGTGAATCATGATCGCACCGCCCGGGGCGACTCCTGCCTGACGTGCGCGCGCGACATCCGCTTTGTCGGGATAAGAGACGGCGAGCGAGAGAAAAAAGTCACTGCGGGGATTACGCGCATTCAGTCGATAGCGCCCCTCCGGCGTGCGAAAGTCGCCCTCTTGTTGCTTGTGCCCATCGGGGTTGAGTCCGAGGGAGATGCGGTACGAGCGCAGCAATTCACGGCCCCGCCACAACTCCAAACGTCGCTCACCTTTGTGCACGACGACCTGATTGGCTACTGGCAGCGGATTGGCTGCGAAGCGATTGCCGGGCAAAGAAGTGACTGCCGTGTCAGCGTGAACCACCACTGCGGGCCATGCCAACAGCATCAAGAACCACGGCGCGCGTCGATTCCCCTTCAAAGCGCATGAACTCATGCGGCGAATCGTATCAGTCTGCAGCAGCCCTGGACGACGGATTCGAAGCGCCATCGGGGATGAGCAATCTCTGCCCCTGCCGCAGATGCGAATTGACGCGAAGCCCATTCAACTCCGCCAGCGTGCGTAAACGCACACCGTAGCGCTTAGCCAAACCGGAGAGCGTCTCGCCCTTACCAACCCGATGTGTATTCGGTCGAACCTGGTTCGCATGCAAAGCGGAGCCACCCAGTCGGTCTGCAAACTCGGCCGCGGTCAAACGCAGGTCCGCAGGCAAGCGTAGTTGGTAGCCGCGCGGTACTCGCCGCGAGCCAGCCCACACCGCAGGGCGCAGCGCCGGATTCAAGTCTTTCAGAATCCGCCGATCAAGACCGAGCCCGCTCTCGATCGCCTCCACAGACGCATAGGCTGGCATCTCGATTTCTTGGTAAGCGAGCTCTGGGGCGCGCTCGAGCTTGCCGAAATAGCGCTCGGGATTCTGATCGATCGTTAGCGCCGCCAGGAACGACGGATAGAAATTACGCGACGCGAAGCCGAAGGTTTTGCTCTTGTAGCGACGCGCAATCACGCCGAAATCGTTGGTACCGAGGGTGTCTCGCGCACGACGCATCCCGGCGGCACCATGGTTATAGGCCGTGATGGCGAGCGGCCAACTGCCGAGCACCCGGTAGTTGTAGAGCAGCAGTTTTGCGGCGGCCTCAGTCGCACGGAAAGGATCCATGCGTTCGTCGAGCACGTCATCCACTCGCATGTAGAGCCGCGCTGTACCCGGCATGAATTGCCACAACCCCGCCGCGCCGACCTTCGAATAGGCCGTCGGCGTAAAAGATGATTCAACGTGAGGCAATGCCGCCAATTCGGGCGGCAAACCAAGACGGTCGAAGGTGCGGGCGATGTGGGTTTCCCAAGTGCCCGAACGCACCAGCCCCTCGCGAAACCGATCGGCCTGGCCCAACTGGAAACGCACAGTCTCGGTCGCCGCACGCAGACGACCCGGTGTGGCTTTGTCGCCCCACAACTCGAGTACGCGCTGTGCATCGGTCGAATTCGTCGATGCACCGCTCTCCAGCGCCTCGGCAGCGGTTCGCAAGGCGCTGCGCCAACGCTCACGCTCGAATGAGACGGCATTCCGGCGTGAGGGCGAACCCGCTGGAGCGGACGGCAAATTCAAGGTGCCGTAGACGATGGACAGATCGGCTTCATCGTGGAGGAAGCCCTGTTGGGTCGTGATCTCGCTGTAAACACGAATCCAGAAATCGACGTCACGCTGCAGTTCTGCGGGACGTGGAATCTCTCGCGAGGGTGGGCCCATGGTGGGCGACACCCCTGCAGGGATCGGTTGAGTGCGGCCGACTATCGCGGCCGTAGCGAGTACAGCGACGAGGAGAAGCGTCGTCAGCCGCAATGGGTCACCCGCACTTCGAATCGCCACAGTTAAGGCAGGTCATGCAGCCATCCATCATCACGACGGCTGCCGTGCTGCACTTCGAACACAACTGCGCGCCTTCAGGAAAATGCGAGTTCGCGAAGGCGTCGGTCTGCTTGGCGCGGGCTTCGAACTCTGCTCGCTTCTCGTCGACCAATTTCTTCTGATGCTCGTCAAGCTCGAGCGGACGCAGCAAGCCGATCGTCTGCAGATGTTTCTCGATGACATGACCGAGCTCGGCAATGATCGAAGGCATGAACTTACCGCCCGGCTGCCAGTAGCCACCGCGCGGATCGAAAACGGCCTTCAATTCCTCGACGAGGAACGTCACGTCACCACCCTTGCGGAAGACCGCCGAAATAATACGAGTCAGCGCCACGATCCATTGGTAATGATCGAGGTTCTTCGAGTTGATGAACACCTCGAAAGGACGACGCTGTTCGTGCTCGGTTCCCTCGTTGAGGATGATGTCGTTGATGGTGACGTACATCGCGTGATCCGAGACCGGAGTTTTGATCTTGTACGTCGAACCGATCAGCACTTCGGGGCGCTGAACCTCTTCGGTCAAGCGCACGACCTTGCCGCCATGCGTCGTCGGCAACTCGGCGGGAGACGGCGCAGCGACAACGGGAGCCGGCGTCTCGGTGCCCGGCTTCAGAACTCGATATTTTGCGATCTTGCGATCGATCTTGATAGCAGCCATGGTCTAAAAAATCCTCAGAACTTGCCGTAGTAGCCTTCTTTCAAGGCGTCGTACAGATTGGCGGCGGTGTGCAGTTCACCGTCGTATTCGATTTCCTCATCGCCGCGCAGCGACACTTCGCTGCCATCTTCGAGCGTAAACACGTAGGTCGTGTTCTTGAGGTCTTCCTCTTTCACGAGCACGCCTTGGAAGGCCTCCGGGTTGAAGCGGAAGGTGGTACAACCCTTTAGGTCTTTTTCGTGAGCGTAGAGGTAGATGTTCTTGAAATCGTCGTACTTGAAATCGGTCGGCACGTTGGCCGTCTTCGAGATCGACGAATCGACCCACTTCTGCGCTGCCGCCTGGATGTCGACGTGCTCGGTCGGGGTGATGTCATCGGCCGTGGTGAAGTAATCCGGCAGCTTCTCGGCAGCACTCGTCGAGTTCGGCATCGCCTTCTGATTCACGAGCTCACGGTAAGCGAGCAACTCGAACGAGAAGACGTCCACCTTCTCCTTCGACTTCTTGCCTTCGCGAATCACGTTGCGGAAGTAGTGATGCGCAAATGACGGCTCGATACCGTTGCTCGCGTTGTTGGCGAGCGAGAGCGAAATCGTGCCAGTCGGTGCAATCGAAGTGTGGTGCGTGAAGCGCGCACCGACGAGCGCCAACTGCTCGACCAGCGCCGGCGACACTTCGGCGATGCGCTGCATGTAGCGGCTGTAGCGAGCGTGCAGCACACGACCTGGGATCTTGCTGCCGACTTTCCAACCATCGCGCGCCATCTCCGGGCGCTTGCGCAGCATCTCGCCGGTCACCGTGAACTCCTCGTTCATGATCGGTGCCGGACCTTTCTCACGAGACAGATCGAGCGCGGCTTCCCAGCCCGCCAGGGCCATTTCACGCGAGACGTCTTCGGTGAACTTGACCGACTCGCCCGAGCCGTACTTCATGCCGAGCAGTGTCATCGTGCTGCCGAGCCCCAAGAAGCCCATGCCATGACGACGCTTACGCAGGATCTCGTTGCGCTGCCCTTCGAGCGGCAAGCCATTGACCTCGACGACGTTGTCGAGCATGCGGGTGAATACTTTGACCACCTCACGATACTCGGCCCAGTCGAACTCGGCTTCGGCGGTGAACGGACGACGAACGAAGCGGGTCAGATTCACCGAACCCAACAGGCAAGAGCCATAGGGAGGCAGCGGTTGCTCGCCGCAAGGGTTGGTCGCGCGAATGTTTTCGCAGAACCAGTTGTTGTTCATCTCATTGACGCGATCGATGAGGATGAATCCAGGCTCCGCGAAATCGTAGGTGGAGCTCATGATGACGTCCCACATGCGGCGAGCCGGCAGCGTCTTGTAGATCTTGCAGGCAACGAGGCCCGTCTCGTTGACGACGAAATTCTCGTTGTACGGCCAGTCGCGCCAGACGAATTGGGTTTCGTCCTTCAGATCGGGCTTATCGGCCTCGTACTCCTTACGCAGGATCGGGAAGGCGAGCTGCCATTCGAGATCGTTGCGCACGGCATGCATGAACTCGTCCGTGATCAACAACGATAAGTTGAACTGACGCAAACGACCGTTCTCGCGCTTGGCGCGAATGAACTCCATGGCATCCGGGTGGCCGACGTCGAAGGTGCCCATCTGCGCACCACGACGACCGCCCGCAGACGACACCGTGAAGCACATCTTGTCGTAGATATCCATGAACGACAGCGGCCCAGACGTGTAAGCGCCAGCGCCTGACACATAGGCGCCACGCGGACGCAGCGTCGAGAACTCGTAACCGATGCCGCAGCCCGCCTTGAGCGTGAGGCCGGCCTCGTGAACCTTGTCGAGAATGTCGTCCATCGAGTCGCGGATCGTGCCGGACACCGTGCAATTGATGGTCGAGGTGGCCGGCTTATGCTCCTGTGCGCCCGCGTTCGAGGTGATACGACCTGCCGGAATGGCGCCACGACGCAACGCCCAAAGAAAACGCTCGTACCAATGCTCGCGCTGCTCAGGCGATTCGACATCGGCAAGCGCACGAGCGACACGGCGATAGGTGTCGTCCATCGACTTGTCGATCGGGTCGCCACTCTTGGAAACCAAGCGATATTTTTTGTCCCAAATATCGAGGGAGGCTTCCTGGAACGGAATCGAATCGATGTCGTTCGTTGCCAACTTAATCACGCTGTTCATTTGGGTTCGGATCCCCTGAAAATCTTTGATATGTCAGTGCAAATTCGGTTCGGCAGAGAACAAAACCCGCCCGTGCCGGCTTGTTTTCACAAGTACCGAACCACCGACGGAGGAAACAACGCCTTTGAAGACGATTTTCTTGCTCTCCCCTCTTTCGACCCTGAAACACCTTGTCATCGGAGCCCCTCCGACCGCACTCGAGAGTGCACACAAGATGTTGTGTCGAGGGAGCGAGATTAGGCAGGGGGTGGGTGGGCGTCAAGACATGGATTCCAATTCGGAGGCAACATTTTTTACCACTTAATTCATATAGTTATGCGAAATCGCGCGGCAAAAGAACGTCTGGAAAATTACCTGCCAACTCGAACGGCACCTAGGGCTAGCCCCACTAGATGTTGTGTCCGCGCGTGATCCACACAACTTTCACAACTTATCCCCTTGAAACGCCTCCCCCAATCCGTATATCCCCTTCTCCTTCGACGGAGGAATCCCCATGCGCATGTCCATCCCCGCCCCGACCCGAATTCTGTTGCTGCTCGGTGCGTTATTCGCCCCTTGGAATAGCGGTAACACGGCGTCGGCACAACCGAGCGAAAGCCCGGCCGATAGCCGAGCTGACAGCCGGGAACGGTCGGTGGCCCCTATGCCTTCCCTCGCACCGATGATCCGGCGAGTCTCGCCCTCGGTGGTTAGCATTGGCATCCAGGGCACCGTACGCGAGCAAGGCCAGCGCAACCCCTTGCTGGATGACCCCTTTTTCCGACGCTTTTTTAATGTTCCACCGGATGCGGGCGCGCGCGAAAGACCCTTCCAGTCGGCTGGCTCTGGCGTCGTGGTCGACGCCAAGCAGGGCTACATCATCACCAACGCCCATGTTGTCGAAAATGCCCGCGACATCACGGTCACGCTCTCGGATCAACGAGAATTCCCGGCCAAACTGATCGGCAGCGACCCCCAAACCGATATCGCCGTCATCCAGATCAAGGCCGAGAGCTTGAGTCAGATCGGCTTGGGAGACTCTGACGCACTGGAACCTGGCGATTACGTAGCCGCCATCGGTAATCCGTTTGGCCTGCAACAATCGGTGTCTTACGGCATCGTCAGCGCACTTGGGCGCTCAGGGATGAACCCCGACGGCTTTGAAAGCCTCATCCAAACCGACGCCTCGATCAACCCGGGCAATTCCGGCGGCGCGCTCGTGAACCTGCGCGGCGAACTCATCGGCATCAACAACATGATCCTCTCGCGCTCGGGCGGCAATATCGGTATCGGGTTCGCAATACCGGTGAACATGGCGCGTAGTGTCACGGATCAGCTGATCAAATATGGCTCGGTCAAACGCGGACAACTCGGCGTCACCATCGCGCCGGTCACGCCGGATATCGCCCAGGCGCTCGGTATCGCGAGCAATGGCGGCGCCTTGATCACGCAGGTGGCCAAAGAATCGGCCGCTGCACGCGCAGGCTTGCAAGCGGGTGACGTGGTGACGGCGCTCAACAACCGCAAAGTGAAATCGGCAGCGGAACTACGCAACGCCATCGGCTTGCTGCGCGTAGGCGACAAAGTACAGATCGCCCTGCTGCGCGAAGGCAAGGCTCGCAGCGTGACCGCAGAGATCGCCGATCCGGCGGCCACCACGACAGCAGCTGCAAGCACCGAGCCGGGCGCGCTGCCTGAAGGCACGCAGCATCGCAGCCTCGAAGGCGCCCAACTTGAGGATGCGCCGGACAATGGCGGCGGCGTACTCGTACGCAACATCGCACCTAACAGCCGCGCCGCGAGTGCGGGGCTACGCCAAGGCGATGTCATCGTGGCCGCCAACGGCGTGCGAGTCGCAAGCACAGCCGCCTTGAGCGCCGCTTGGCGCGCTGCGGCCGCACGTGGCGGCAGCACACTGGTGCTGCAGGTCCGTCGCAGCGGCGATATCACGATCCTCGTGCTGCGTTGATGGCGCATCCCAGCATGCTCATCACGATACTTGGCGGTAGTGGCTTCGTCGGTAGCGAACTGATTGCAAGACTGATTCGCAGCGGGCATCGCGTTCGCCTACTGACGCGGGGGTCGCGGGCGCCCGCGCATCTGGCCGTGCTCCCGAATCTCGACTTCCGTCGCGTCAACGTGCATGACGAAACCGCGCTTCGGCGGGAATTCTCAGGCAGCGATGTCGTCATCAACCTCGTCGGCATACTCAATGAACATGGCTTCAGTGGGCGCGGCTTTCAGCTCGCGCATGCCGAGCTTGCGCGTAAAGTCGTCGCTGCATGCGTCGCCTCGCAGGTCCCGAGACTGCTGCACATGAGCTCATTTGGCGCCGGTCCCAACGCTCCGAGTTTCTATCTGCAATCGAAGGGTCTCGCCGAGCAGCACGTGCGCGCCGCACCTGCCGCCTTAGCGTGGACGATCTTCCGTCCGTCGGTGATCTTTGGCGCCCACGACTCGCTGCTCAACCGCTTTGCGCAGCTGCTGCCGTTGTCGCGCGGCTGGATCCCGCTCGCACGAGCCGCAACACGCTTTGCTCCCGTCTGGGTGAGTGACGTCGCCGCTGCATTCGAACGCGCCTTGATCGACCCCGCCACCATCGGGCACAGCTTCGATCTAGGCGGCCCTGAGACACTGACGCTCAAAGAGCTCGTCGAACTCGCCGGCAAGCTCTCGGGAACCCCCGCCAAGGTCATCGCGTTGCCGGATTTCATCGGTCGACTGCAAGCGGCGATACTCGACTTCGTCCCGGGCAAACCCTTCTCCTCCGATAACTTTCGCTCGCTGCAACTCGATAACGCGCCGACGACATCCGGCTTGCAGGCTCTTGGGATCACACCGATCTCGCTATCGACCATCGCGCCGACCTATCTCGGCGCAGCGCGACAAGATCAAAACCGCTACGCCGCGTTCCGACGACAGGCCGGACGCTACGGTACGATGCGCGAGTGAAGGTCTATCTCGTCGGCGGCGCAGTTCGCGATTCCCTGCTCGATCGTCCCGTGCACGAACGAGACTGGGTGGTCGTGGGCGCCACTCCCGAGGAAATGACGGCCCGCGGGTTCCGTCCGGTAGGTCGTGATTTCCCCGTATTCCTGCATCCAGAGTCCCACGAGGAATACGCGCTCGCTCGTCTTGAGCGCAAAACGAGTCCGGGCTATCGCGGCTTCGTCACGGAGTTCTCACCAGAGGTCACTCTCGAGCAGGATCTGCTGCGGCGTGATCTGACCATCAACGCGATGGCGCAATCCGGCGATGGCACTCTGGTCGACCCTTATGGCGGACGAGACGACTTACACAACCGGCTGCTGCGACACGTCTCCCCTGCCTTCGCAGAAGATCCGGTTCGCATCTTGCGCGTCGCGCGTTTTCTCGCGCGATACGCACCGCTTGGCTTTAAGGTTGCGCCCGAGACGCTCGATGTGATGCGCACGATGGTCGCGGCGGGCGAAGTCGATGCACTCGTGCCCGAGCGCATCTGGCGCGAACTCGATCGCGCCTTGAGCGAACCCCAACCACGAGCGGCCATCGAGCTTTTGCGAGACTGCGGCGCATTGCAGGTGATCATGCCCGAACTCGATGCGCTTTTCGGAGTGCCGCAGCGACCCGAGTGGCATCCGGAAATCGACACGGGCGAGCACACCTTGCTGACGCTGCAGGTCGCTGCTGCGCGCGGCGCGAATACGCCGATCCGATTTGCACTCCTGATGCACGATCTCGGTAAGGCGCTGACACCCAAGGATCAATGGCCGCGCCATCATGGTCATGAGCAGCTCGGTGTCAGCGCGATCGAAAATCTTTGTGCTCGATTGCGCGTGCCACTGGAATACCGCGAGCTCGCCGTCCTCGCGAGCCGTTATCACACGCATGTACATCGCGGGCTCGAACTTCGTGCTACCACGATTCTCGAACTCTTTGAACACAGCGATGCGTTTCGCCGCCCAGAGCGATTCGCCGACTTTCTGGAAGTGTGCGAATGCGATGCGCGCGGGCGTCTCGGTTTGCAGGATCAGCCGTATCCACAAAGAGCACGTATCGAATCCGCGTGGTCGGCGGCGCGTGCCGTGGTATTCGGCGATCGCGAACGAGCTGGCCTTGAGGGCCCTAAGATAGGAGAGCGGCTGCGCGCGCTACGCCTGGCCGCCATCAAACAAACCGTCGAGTGACGCTACAGCGTGTGACGCAAGTCGCGCAGAGCGAACGATGGTAGATCGATCTCGTCGCCGCGACCCAACATCACGAACTTCACCGACTCACCCATTCCGCCGGGCATGAGCAAGCGCCGCAGACCGCTGGCGAGCTGAGCTTGCTCGGCCGTGGTCATGCCTGGCGAAACCGAGTTCGCCGTCTCGAGTGCGCGCGACATCGCTTGCTCGATACCGCCGCCAGCGAGAAACGCCATCTGCGTAGTGAAACCCTGCACTCGCAGCCCTGCGCGCTCAGCCGCCTCAGCGACACGAGTAAAATCAACCCACGCCGTGATGTCGTTAAGCCCGGGCCAAAGAAATGGGTCATCATGCGCATGATGGCGGTAGTAACAACGCAGACTGCCACGCGTACGCTCCGGATGGTAAAGCTGTACTCGAGGCAATCCGTAATCAGCGAGCAACATGACCCCCGCTTTCAACGAGGTTGCCATCGACTCAAACCATCCGTCGAGACCTGCTTGCCACTCGCCGCAGTAATCGTTCGGCAGCTCGATACCTTGCAGGCGCAAGCTCTGTTGCAGATGCGCCGCTTCTTGTCGGAATTCATCATCGCCCGGCGCCGAACCATCGGCCGGGCGAACTCGCCACTCGAAACGCGGCTCACTCGAGCTTGATTCGACTGCGAGCCCGACACCCAAGCGCCAGTACTGCCCGTCGCGTGTCACGAACCGCTCGCAAGGCAGAGCATCCAAAATTTCGTTACCGAAAATCACACCTGAGAAAGTCTCAGGCAAGCGATCGCACCACTCGCGTAGCGGACGCTCCTGACCAACGCGCTCGAGGCGCTCAGTCTGTCGCTCGCGCAGATCCGCCGAAACCTCCAGCATGCGGTAACGCTCAATCGGCGTGCCGCATCGATTGAACACGTCGATGGCACCGGCTGCAAACGCCCCCGTGCCCGGACCGAGTTCAAGCAGATCGCCAAGCCCTATCGCTCTGAGCACCACGTCAATTTGACCTGCTACGACCTCGGCAAAGAGCGGCGAAATCTCGGGCGCCGTGACGAAATCGCCGGCGCCGCCAAACTTGCTCGCGCCGGCGCTGTAATAGCCAAAGCCCGGCTCGTACAGCGCGAGCTGCATGTATTCGGCAAACGACAACCAGCCGCGGGCCAAAATCAATCGCTCGGCGATCCGCTCCGATACGCAGATCGAATGGGCGAGCGCCTCAGGTTGCGGCTTCGGCAAATGGTTCATAATGATTCACCATGACAACCGACACTCCACGCCAGTCCCTCGCCGGCAAAGTCGCCCTTATCACCGGTGGAGCACGCCGAGTGGGCGCGGCCATCGCTCGCGAACTGCACGCAGCGGGCGCCAATGTGGTCATTCATCACCATCGCTCGGTCGATGCCGCTCAAAAATTGTGCGCCGAACTTGAGCAATCGCGACCGAACAGCACTCTCAGACTGTCTGCCGATCTTCTCGATATCGCCTCGCTCGGTGCGCTCGTAGAAGATACCCGCCGACACTATGGCCAGCTCGACATCCTGATCAACAACGCATCGACCTTCTATCCGACACCGGTCGGCGAGATCACTCTCGAGCACTGGGACGATCTGATCGGGTCGAATCTCAAAGCGCCGTTGTTTCTTTCGCAAGCCGCTGTACCCGCGCTGCGTTTGTCGAACGGACTGATTCTGAATATCGTGGACATCCACGGCATGCGCCCATTGCGGCGCTATCCGACCTACTCGGTTGCCAAAGCTGGCCTCATCATGCTGACGAAATCTTTGGCCCGAGAGCTTGGTCCGCATATTCGTGTCAACGCGATCGCCCCAGGCCCCGTGATGTGGCCCGCCGATGGCGTGGCTGATGCAGCTCTGCAGAAAAAAATCATCGATCGAACAGCGTTGAAAAGATCTGGCTCGGCCATGGACATTGCCCGTACGGCCTTGTTCTTCGCCGCAGATGCGCCATTCATCACCGGTCAGATCATGGCCGTTGATGGCGGCCGCAGCATCGGCTGGTGACGATCTCACGTCTCTCACTCAGTCGCCGAATCAAGCCCTGTCTCTACCCGCACCATCAAGTGTGCAGCTCGATCAAAGTTCTCCCACAACTGCGCCATCGTCGATAGGCGCGTTGGATGGAGAAAATCGGGAGCGAGCTCGGCCATCGGCCCGAGCATATACGGGCGCTTCAATAAATCGGGGCGCGGCAATACGAGACCTGGCAGATCGCAAACACGATCGCCGAACACGAGAATATCGAGATCCATGCTGCGCGGCGCCCACTTCGGCGCGTCACGAGTCCGACCGCAAAGCCCTTCGATGCGCTGCAACTCGGCAACGACCGCCTCGACCGGCAACTCGGTCGAAAATCCGACGACGAAGTTGATGAAGTCTTCGCCTTCGAAACCGACGGCAGCGTTGCGATACGCGCCAGAAAAACGCGCTCCGGGAAAAACCCTGGCGATTTCTTTGGCTGCGATACGAAGATGACGCTCTGGGTCGACGTTACTTCCCGCGGCAACGTAAACCTCGCTCATCGAACTCAACCGAGATCGGCGCGCGTTCGCTCGATCGCGACACCGACATCACGCGAGCCACGAATTGCGCCAGGTTTATTGACCGAAATTCGGATCCACTCGATGCCAAATTCTTCGAGGATCATGATGCCCATCTTGTGCGCCATCGTTTCGACCAACATGAACTGCGAACCCTCGACGAAAGCGATCACACGCTTAGCTACCTGCTTATAGTCGAGCGTGTCGACGACATCGTCATTACGCGCGGCACGAGCACAATCGACCGGCATCTCGAGATCGATCTCGACCTTCTGCTTAATGCGGCGCTCCCAGTCGATGAAACCGATGATGCACTCGACCTCGAGGCCACGGAGGAAAATCTTGTCGGGTTGACGAGCACTCATGATGTTGTCGATGTGTCCTGTATTTGCAAAGAATTCTTTGGGGGCTGCAAGGTTTCCAGCGGCCACTGCGCTCGCGCAGCAATTCGCAAACCATCGCGCTCGCCGGCCTCGAGTCGCGCCACACCCGCTACGGCGATCATGGCAGCGTTGTCGGTGCAGAACTCGAGGCGCGGATAGTACACGCGGGCGCCGCGGCGAGCCGCCGCCTGATCGAGGCGCTCGCGCAAACGCAAATTGGCGCTAACGCCACCAGAAACCACCAGCGCATCGAGACCCGTTTGCTCGAGTGCCCGAACGCATTTACCGACAAGCGTATCCACGACCGCCTCCTGCAGCGCGCGGGCGATGTCTGCTTTGTCGATGTCGGTCGCCTCACCGATCGCGCGCACCGCGTTCAGCACAGCCGTTTTTAGGCCCGAAAAACTGAATTCGAGGCCCGGCCGATCCAACATCGGCCTCGGAAACTCAAAGCGACCTGTCCGTCCCTGCGCAGCCAGTCGAGCGAGCTCGGGGCCGCCGGGATACGGAAGCCCAAGTAGTTTCGCACTCTTGTCGAACGCTTCGCCCGCGGCGTCATCGCGAGTCTGCCCGAGCAGCGTGTAATCACCGACACCACGCGCCTCGATCAACATCGTGTGCCCGCCCGAGACGAGTAGCGCGAGATGCGGAAAGGCAGGTGGATTTGGTTCGAGTAAAGGTGCGAGCAGATGCCCCTCGAGGTGATGCACCCCGACCGTCGGCAGCTTCCAGGCGTACGCAAGCGAGCGGGCCAGCGCCGCACCGCTCAACAAAGCGCCGATCAAACCAGGGCCTGCTGTGTAGGCGATACCATCTAGCTGCGCGGGGTCGGTCTTAGCCTCGGCAAGCGCTGCCTTCACGAGTGGCAGCAGACGCTGCACATGATCGCGCGAGGCCAACTCCGGCACGACACCGCCGTAAATCCGATGCAACTCCACCTGCGAGAACAACTCGTGGGCCAATAAACCCTCGCGGCTGTCGAGTACGGCAGCAGCGGATTCGTCGCAGGAAGATTCGATGGCCAGGATGCGCATATACCGGGAATTTTGCCTTTTGCAGCGAGGATCATTAGAATCCCCGCCCCTGCTTCTGCAGGACGTTCTGGGAATTCCTTACTAATCAAGGGGTTGAGGTTTTAGATGCCGAGCGTTCGTGTTCGAGAAAACGAGTATTTCGACGCTGCACTGCGCCGTTTCAAGCGCGCCTGCGAAAAAGCGGGGGTGCTGACGGAGCTGCGTCGTCGGGAATTCTACGAAAAGCCGACCCAAGAGCGTAAGCGCAAAAAGGCTGCGGCCGTTAAGCGCCACATCAAGCGCTCTTCCCCCCGTATCGCCCGCCCCCGCTAACGATGTCGCTCAAGGAGCGCATCACGCAGGAGATGAAGGATGCGATGCGCTCCGGCGAGAAGGAGCGCCTCGGATACATCCGCATGCTTCAGGCTGCCATCAAGCAGCGTGAAGTGGACGAGCGAATCACCCTCGACGATACGCAGGTGCTTTCGGTCATCGAAAAGATGATCAAGCAGCGCCGTGAGGCCATTGCGCAGTTCGAGGCAGGTGGCCGGGCCGATCTGGCGGCTAAGGAATTGGCCGAGGTCGCGCTACTGCAGACCTACATGCCAGAACCGCTCTCGCAAGCCGAGGTCGAAGCATTGGTCGCAGCAGCGATCACCGAAACCGGTGCGGCGTCGGTCAAGGACATGGGCAAGGTCATGGCGCTGGTGAAGACCCGCGCAGCGGGCCGAGCCGACATGAGCGCGGTCAGCGCGATCATCAAGAGCAAACTCGGCGCCGCGGGCTGAGGCTCGAGGCCGTATCCTAATCGCCCATGAGCGGGCGAATTCCTCAAGGCTTCATCGACGAGTTGGTCGCACGGACCGACATCGTCGAACTCATCGGT
>CAIVYV010000325.1 GCA_903910215.1 uncultured Pseudomonadota bacterium | reverse complement strand
TATCAGCGTCGCAAGACAACGACCCTGGACCCCGTCTCCTCAAGGTTCACCAATACCTCGAGAAGAATTTTCCGGACTTCTTCGCCGAAGCGCGTTTCCACGTAGGGGATGACGATTATTTCCTCTATTCCCGCTTCGGTCAGTACCTCGCCCGTTCCATCGAAAATCGCCGCGCGCCGCGCTCGAAGATCTATCGCGGCTTCACCGTACTCAACAAGATGGCTGCCGTATCGCGGAAAGATCCGCAGGTGCTGCGCATGCTGGTTTCCGGGCCGCTCGAGCATTTGCTCGATGCGCCGAAGGCTCGCGCTTTGGCGATGAAACGCCTCTCGCCGGTCGCGCAGGGCTATCTGGAAAGCCTCTGCGAGTAGAGGCGCCTCAACGCGACTACGGTCACCGCGCGCGAATCGGCGTCGCGGTGCCGCAAGCCAATCCGACCGTCGAACCCGAGCTTCGCGCCCTGCTGCCTGAGGGCGTGGCGCTTTACGCCACTCGGCTCGTGCACCCGGCGTCACGAGTCGAAGAACGACTCGATCACTACATCCACCACATGCCGCAGGCGCTCGCGCAATTCGGCACGCTCGATCTCGCCGCCTTCGGCTACGGCTGCACAGGCTCGAGCTATCGGGTGACACCCGCGCGCGAGGATGAGCTGACCGCCGCCGCATCCACTCGTATCCCTGTGATCACCGCTGCCCAGGCGATCAGGCAAGCGCTGCGGGTTTTGGACGTCGATCGCATCGCACTCGTATCGCCCTATCCGCAGAGTCTCGCAGAAGAGGGCTATCGATATTGGCGCGAGGCGGGCATGACCCTGACCGATACGGCGCGGGTAGACCCCGCACTGACGGATACCCATGCGATTTACGAACTCACTAGCCAGGATGCCCGGCGGGGACTTGACGCCCTCTCGCTCGATGGGGCGCAATGCGTCGTCATCAGTGGCACGGGCATGCCAACGCTGCGTACGCTCGAAGATTGGTATCGAGACGAGACTCATCGCCGTTATCCGCCGGTAATCAGCTCGAATCTTTGCCTCACTTGGGCGCTTTGGAATGCAGCTAAGCTCGAGCCTTTGCTCCCCACCCCCATGGATTTGATTTGAGCAGGAGCCTGAACATGCTGAAGATCGACCGACGCCTTGCAATGCAACTGAGCTTGGCTTTCGCTGCTTGTAGCGCCTCTGCTGCCTCGCCCTTGATCCGCAAAGCCATTCCGAAAAGTGGCGAGCGAATACCCATCGTCGGACTCGGCACGAACAACTACAGCCCAAAGACGCCGGACGAACGTGCAGCTCGACGTGAAGTGATTGCCGGACTCACTGCGGGCGGTGCAAGCGTCATCGATACCGCACCCTCATACCGCGAATCCGAACAAATCCTTGGAGAGCTGATCGGCGATATCGGCAATCGTCGTCAGATCTTCCTCGCCACGAAAGTGACCGCACGTGGCGGCACTCGTGAAGAGGGCATCGCGATGCTCGATAACTCATTCCGCATGTTGCGCACCGAGACACTCGATCTCGTACAGGTGCACAACCTCGTCGGGACTGCAGTGCTACTGCCACTGCTACGCGAGCAAGTGGCGGCCAACAAGATCCGTTATGTCGGCATCACCACCTCGCAGGATGCTCAATACGCGGAAATGACGAGCATCATGAAAAACGAGGCTCTCGATTTCATTCAGATCGACTACTCGCTCGGCAATCGTGGCGCAGGAGATGAACTACTGCCGCTCGCGGCCGATCGTGGCATGGCGGTGTTGATCAACCTGCCCTTCGGCGGACGGCGCGATGGCAATCTTTTCTCGCGGGTACGCGGTCAGGAACTGCCCGGCTGGGCCAACGAAATCGGCGCGAAGAGCTGGGGTCAACTGTTCTTGAAATATGTCGTCTCGCATCCGGCGGTGACTTGCGCGATCCCCGGCATGACCCGGCTCGCCAACCTCGAGGACAATCTCGCTGCCGCGCAAGGGAATCTGCCCGATCAGGCCATGCGTCGACGCATGGAGAGCTGGTGGGACTCACTGCCGGGCTAACCACCGCGGTAGAAGCGCATGGGTCGAACGACAGTTATCTTTGATTGCGACCCGGGGGTCGATGACGGCGTGGCTTTGCTGCTGGCTTTCGCGGCGCGCGATACGCTGGACTTGCTCGCAATCACGACGGTCGCCGGCAACGTCTCGACCAAACTCACCGCACGCAATGCGGGCATCTTGCGCGAGATCGCCTCGCGCGAGGACGTGCCCATTTACGCCGGATGTGAGCGGCCACTCAAACGAAGCCCCATAGAAGCCGGGCATTTTCACGGTGAGTCGGGCTTGGGAAATCTGCCCCTCTTCGAACCTCAACGTCCGGCGGAAACGGAACATGCCGTCGACTGGCTGATCCGAACTTTGCTCGCCGCGCCCGCCGGAAGTATTTCTTTGGTCGTGACTGGCCCACTGACCAATATCGCAACGGCTTTGCTTCGCGAACCCTCTATTGCCAAAGCCATGCGCGAGATTGCCATCATGGGTGGCGCACGTAGCGAAGGTGGCAACATCACGGCCTCCGCCGAATACAACATCTATGCCGACCCGCATGCGGCGCAAATCGTGTTTGCTTCTGATGTCGAGATCGTGGCGTTTGGACTCGATGTAACCCATCAAGTTCGCGCGACGCCAGAGCGCATCGACACAATCGGGAAAGTGGGAACGCGGTCTGCGATGGCGACCGCTAACTTACTGACCTTTGCCACGTATCTACCCGCCAATAGTCCGGCGGCACAGGGCTCACCGCTACACGATCCCTGCCCGATCGCCTGGCTGATCGAGCCTGCGCTATTCGAATTTCGACGCTGTCATGTCGAGGTAGAAACCGAATCGACTTTAACGGCGGGTCACACGGCGGTCGAGTTCCGAGCAGACGTTGCGCCGCGTCAAAATGTTCGCTGGGGCGTTCGAGCCGATGCGGCAGGTATCTTTGATCTAATCCGTGGAAAGCTGACTCAATCTGGCAAGGCGTAAGCGATCAGATAATCCCCGAGCGCTGTTCCCACCTGTGCATTGCCACCGGCCGCAATGACGACGAACTGTTTGCCACCGGCTTGGTAGGTCATCGGCACTGCCATACCTGGCACGGGCAAATTCGCCGACCACAACTCACGACCAGTGGTCGTTTCGATGGCGCGCAATTTTGCATCCATCGTGGCGGCGATGAAGGTCAGGCCGCTCGCCGTCGTGATCGGGCCGCCCACATTAGGCGAACCCCACTGCGCCCCTTGCGGGATCGTGACGCCAGCACGCTTAATCTGACCGAGTGGGATTTTCCAGCGCAGTTGGCCGCTCGCAAGATCGATGGCGGCGAGCGTCCCCCAAGGGGGTGGTGTGCAAGGGATTCCGAGCGGAGACTGAAACAACTCACCTTCGACTCGATAGGGCGTACCAACCAATGGGCGAGTCAAATAATCTTTGGGTGCTTGCTGATCCTCTTTAGCCGCATCCTGCTTTGGCACGACCTTGATGACCGTGGCCAAATTCTCTGCCTTGATGATGAGCAGATTGCTCGTAGGATCATAAGCGGCACCGCCCCAGTTACCGCCCCCCAAAGCCGAGGGAAACAAGATCGAACCTTGGACGGATGGCGGGGTATACATGCCCTCGTATCGCAAACGATCGAACTGCCGTCGGCAGGCGAGCCGATCGAGCGGAGTCAACCCAAAGAGGCTATCGCGCGTGAGTGTTTGTCGCGCAAAAGGCGCCATG
>CAIVYV010000324.1 GCA_903910215.1 uncultured Pseudomonadota bacterium | reverse complement strand
TTCAGTACAAGGGCGATGCCACGCCGACCAACCAGTTCATGCGCCGTGATGGCTTTACCGTCACCATGGACGTTCAGCGCGACTTCGAAGGCTTCACCTTCAACTCACTCACGGGTTACACGAACGGCGAAAGCGCTCAGCTGTACGACCAAACGGGCGCAGGCCCGGAAGCCCTCGGCTGGAGCATCACCAACTGGCAGACCTACATCGGTTTCATCAACAACAAATATGGCACGCGTCCTGCCGTGTCGAACAACGGGCAGTTCTTGTTTGCGCAGCCGGTGGCGGAAGCTGTCGATGCCACGCAGTTCAGCCAAGAGTTCCGCTTGACCTCGGCCAACACCGACTCGAAGCTCGATTGGATCGTCGGTGCGTACTTCAAGAAGGACGAAATCGACAAGACCGACCGCTTCATCGGTGAGAACTTCTTGGGTGCCGTGCTGCCGGGTGGTAACAACCCGCTCTCGACGCTCTCGGGCGAGAACAAGTGGATCAACCAGGGCGAGATCGAGAACGTCGCGGCCTTTGCGAGCTTGGGCTACAAGGTTTCGGAGACGGTGAAGATCAGCGCCGGCCTTCGTCATACGTCAGACAAGAAGTCGGGCTCTGTGCAAGGCATCGTCGTCGAGACGGGCGACCGCTTCAGCCCGAACGATCCGCGTCCGAACGTGACCATCGAAGGTCTCTGCCGTCGTCCGGATGACTCGGTCGTGAGCCCGACCCCGGCTGCGTGCGATGCGCCGAACAAGTGGGTGTATGCAGAGGGTAGTGGCTTCACGACGCCGTACTCGGCGAAGTGGAACAAGGTCACCCCGCAGGTCACGGTCGACTGGTCGCCGAGCGACAACACCTTCGTCTACGCGACGTTGGCCAAGGGCTTCAAGGGCGGCGGCTTCGACGATACGCCGGCCAACCCGGCTCAGGCGTCGATCCCGTACGATCCTGAAGAGGCGACCAACTACGAAGTGGGCTTCAAGACCACGTTGCTTGATCGTCGTATGCGTTTGAACGCCTCGGTCTTCAAGATGGACTACAAGAATCTGCAGGTCACGCAGACGAACGCAGCCTGTCTTTGTAACCTGACGGACAACGCCGCGAGCGCCGACATCAAGGGCGTCGAGGCAGAGTTGGAGTTCCTCGCAACCGACGCATTGCGTCTGTCGCTCGGCGGCTCCTACGTCGACACCGAGTACGTCGATTTCCTCGAGACGGCGATCAACCCGACGACCGGTACGCGCCTCGACAGCTCGGGCAACCAGCTGCAGCGTACGCCGGAAACGCAGTTGAGCGTCGGTATCGACTACACGACGAACTTTGGTTCGTATGCCGATGCGTTGAAGTTCAGCGTGAACTACAACCGGCAGAGCGAGCTCTTCTGGGCGACTGACAACATCGCCAAGGAGCCCGGCTACGGCCTGATCGATGCGCGTGTCCAGCTCGCACCGAAAGATGCCGATTGGTCAGTGTCGCTCTGGGGCAAGAACCTCTCGGATGAGCTCTATCGCGTGAACATCATTTCGTTCTTCGGTGAGGAAGTGTCGCAGTTCGGTCCGCCGCGGACCTACGGCCTCGACATCGCCTGGAAGTTCTGATGATCTGATCGAGGAGGCGGGGTGCTCAGAGATTGGGCACCCCGCCTTTTTCTTTGGGGCTGACTGATTGAGCCTTCTGTTTGAGGTAGTGCCATGACTGAAGTGACTGCCATCTGCCGCTTTTGTCACGCCACCTGTGGATTGGTGGCCACCCTCGAGGATGGACGGATCACCAAACTCATTGGTGATCTCGACAACCCGATGTACACGGGCTACAGCTGCATCAAGGGGCGCAACTACCACGAGTTCCATGCATCTCCTGATCGCATCCTGAAGCCGCTGCGGCGTAATGCTCAGGGTGATTTCGAGTCGGTTGCCAGTGGTGAGGCGCTGGCCGAGATCGCGGCAAAGACGCGCTCGATTCTCGATCGCTATGGTCCGCGATCAGTTGCGATGTATGGCGGCACGTTCAGTCATTTTTGTCCTGCGGGAGTGATGCTGCGCGAGGCGTTCATGGATGCCATCGGTTCACCGATGCGCTTCTCGAATGCCACCATCGATCAGCCGGGCAAACCAATCTCGATGGCGCTG
Source organism: uncultured Pseudomonadota bacterium (assembly GCA_903910215.1). GTDB lineage: Bacteria > Pseudomonadota > Gammaproteobacteria > Steroidobacterales > Steroidobacteraceae > UBA964. The sequence goes on along the minus strand of CAIVYV010000324.1, from coordinate 266 downwards.
CACGGCAAATGGGGCGCAGGCCCACAGGATTTCGCCGAGGCCGATGTATGCCTGCTGATCGGTGCCAATCCCTTGGTTTCCATGTGGGGTGGTATCCCCTCGTTCAATCCCGCGCGGCGCCTGCACGAGGCGCGTAAGCGCGGTTTGAAACTGATCGTCATCGATCCGCGCCGATCGGAGACCGCGCGTAAGGCCGATCTGCATCTGCAGTGTTTGCCGGGTCAGGATGTGCCGCTCCTTGCCGCGATGTTGCGGGTGATCATCGA
>CAIVYV010000323.1 GCA_903910215.1 uncultured Pseudomonadota bacterium | reverse complement strand
GGTCATGCGCCAGACCTTGGACCTTTATGCTTGCGTACGACCGATCCGATACTTCCCGGGCGTCGCCACACCCATGCAGGATGCCTCTTTGACCGACATGGTCGTGTTCCGCGAGAACACCGAAGACATCTATGCGGGTATCGAATATCCGGCTGGCTCCAATGACGTACAGCGACTGATTCACTTCCTGCAGGCGGAGTTGCAGGCCAAGGGCATTCGCTTCCCGGCGAGCTCCGGTATCGGCATCAAGCCCGTTTCGAAGGAGGGCAGCCAGCGTTTGATTCGCATGGCGATCCAGTACGCGATCGAGAACGATCGGGTGTCGGTGACGCTGGTGCACAAGGGCAACATCATGAAGTACACCGAAGGCGCCTTCCGCAACTGGGGCTACCAGTTGGCGAAGGATGAGTTCGGCGCGACCGAGTTCGGAGGTGGCCCTTGGATGAGCTTCCGCAATCCGATCACCGGCAAGGACATCGTCATCAAGGACGTGATCGCCGACAACTTTCTGCAGCAAGTGTTGCTTCGTCCGGAAGAATACGACGTGATCGCGACGTTGAACCTCAATGGCGACTACATCTCTGATGCGTTGGCCGCGCAGGTCGGTGGCATCGGTATCGCCCCGGGCGGTAATATTGGTCACGGTCTTGCCGTATTCGAAGCAACCCACGGCACGGCGCCCGGGTTCGCCGGCAAGGATCGGGTCAATCCAGGCTCGATCATTTTGTCGGCCGAGATGATGCTGCGTTATCTCAAGTGGACAGAGGCTGCCGATCTCATCATCAAGGGCGTTGCGAACACCATTGCAGCCAAGGAATTGACGTACGATCTCGCGAGACTTCGCGAAGCCATTCGTGCCAGCAAGCGCGAGCTAGCCGCTCGTCGTAACGTGGAAGAGGCGATGCAGCAGTTGATACCGGGTGCCAAATTGATGAGTTGCTCGGGCTTCGGTGACGCGATCATCCGTCATATGAGTGATTGACGCGCGTGGCCAACCCATGAGTCCGGCCTGCAGCACGTTCGATCCCGCTTGTCGACGCTGCCCTCGGTTGGCGGCGTTTCGGGAGGAGTCCGGTCGGAAGTTTCCGGGCTATCACGCCGCGCCGGTGGCGGCCTTCGGTGATGCGAATCCGCGTTGGCTCATCGTGGGTCTTGCGCCCGGCATGCATGGCGCGAATCGTACTGGTCGACCGTTCACGGGCGATCATGCCGGTGTTCTGCTTTACGAGACCCTGCATGCCGTCGGCGTGTCGAGCGCTGCGGTGTCCGAATCGCGTGACGATGGGTTGCAACTGCGCGGCGTAAGGATCACCAACGCCGTTAAGTGCGTGCCGCCCGCCAACAAGCCGACCCCCGCTGAGGCACGTGAGTGCAACAGCTGGTTGAAAGCGGAATTCAAACAGCATCAAGAACTGCGCGTGATTCTCGCGCTGGGTCGCATTGCGCACGATGCCATTCTCGATGCCGTTGGTGAATCACGCGGCGCCCATCGCTTCGCCCATGCGGCCGAGCATCGGCTCGCCAATGGCTGTTGGCTGATCGATTCGTATCACTGCAGTCGCTACAACACCCAAACGCGTCGTCTCACGGGTGAGATGTTTCTCGCCGTGTTGCAGCGAGCGGAGGCCTTGTCGCGGTGAGCAGTTTCGATGCCCGTGGTTTCGTGGCGAGCTTGCCGCGGCGACCGGGTGTCTATCGGATGTTCGCGGCCGACGGCTTGTTGCTCTACGTGGGCAAGGCCAAGAGTTTGCGCGATCGTGTGGGTAGCTACTTCGTGCCCTCGAACATGCATCCGAAAGTGCAGGCGCTGGTAGCGCAGATTGCTTCGATAGAGGTGACCGTCACCCGCTCGGAAACCGAAGCGCTGCTCCTTGAGCACAATCTCATCAAGGCACTGCACCCGAAGTACAACGTGGTGCTACGGGACGATAAAAGCTTCCCATATCTTTGGCTAAGCGACGATCACGAGTTTCCGCGGCTCTCGGTGTATCGCGGCAGCCGTAATCTGCCCGGTCGTTTCTTTGGTCCGTATCCGAATGCGGGCGCCGTGTCGGAATCGTTGCATTACCTGCAGAAGGTATTCCGCTTGCGCCCGTGTCGCGACAGCTATTTCGCGCATCGCAGTCGACCGTGTTTGCAGTATCAGATCGGGCGCTGCTCCGCGCCCTGCGTGGGGCTCATTTCGCAGCCTGACTATGGGCGCGATGTATCGGCTGCCGTGCGCGTGCTCGAGGGGCGTAACGACGAAGTGCTGCGAGAGCTGGCCGATCGAATGGAGGATGCTTCGCAACGCCTCGAGTTCGAGCGCGCGGCATCACTTCGGGATCAGATCGCGGCGATCAAGGAACTGCAGTCGCAGCAGGTCGTGGCGGCTGATGACGAGCGCGATGCCGATATTTTCGCCATCACGGGAGATCCGGGTGGTTATGGCATCAGTGTGATGCCAGTTCGTGGCGGACGGAGCCTCGGTACGTCGAGCTATTTTCCGCAGGCATTGCTGGCCGAGCCCGCCGAGGCGTTGTCTTCGTTCATCGTGCAGTACTACCACGAGCAAACGCCACCACCGGAGATCTATACGAGCTTGACCCTCGAAGATGCCGAGCCGCTCGCCGATGCGCTCGGTGCTCTTGCGGGTCGCAGTGTGAGGTTGCGACATGCGCAGCGTGGCCTCGCAGCAAGGTGGGTGGAGATGGCTCGCGACAATGCCGCGAACGCGCTACGTATGCGCGTCGCGCGTCGCGAAGGCTATCGAGAAGATTATGCCGCCTTGGCCGCGTTACTCGAGGTTGAAACGCCGCCCGCGCGCATGGAGTGTTTCGACATCAGTCACACGCAAGGCGAGGGGACGGTCGCCTCGTGTGTCGTGTTTGGGCCAGAGGGCCCGCTCAAGAAGGAGTACCGCCGCTTCAACATCGCGGGCGTCGCTGCGGGCGACGACTACGGCGCGCTACGTCAGGCGATCGAGCGGCGCTATACGCGCATCGCTGCAGCCGAGATTCCGAGGCCCGATCTGCTCGTGATCGACGGTGGCCCTGCGCAGGTCGCGGGCGTGCGCGAAGTATTGAACCGGCTCGGCTTCGACGACTTACCGACACTCGGTGTCTCCAAGGGACCCGATCGACGGGCGGGGCAGGAGCGGCTGCATTGGCGCGGTGAGGTTCCGTTGGTGCCGGGCGCGCAGTCAGCAGCCTTGAAGCTGATCCAACGTATTCGCGATGAGGCACATCGCTTTGCCATTACGGGACACCGACGCCGTCGTGCGCAGCGCTTCAACGAGTCGATACTCGAGACGGTTCCAGGCTTGGGGCCTGCCAAGCGCAAGGCCTTGTTGCAGCATTTCGGAGGTCTACAAGGCGTTCTGAAAGCCGCTCGCTCGGATCTCGAGCGCGCGCCGGGAATCGGTCCCGCATTGGCGCAAAACCTTTATGATGCGCTGCACCCCGGCGAGTAGAGAACCATGCTCTGGACCGTCCCAAATGCACTGACCTGGATGCGCATTTTCGCCATACCGCTTGTGGTGGTGCTGTTCTACATGCCTTTTCCGTGGTCGGATCCTGCCGCGGGTGCCTTGTTTGCGATCGCAGGTATCACGGACACACTCGACGGGTACTACGCGCGCAAGCTCGGTCAAACTTCGCGTCTAGGCGCTTTTCTTGATCCAGTTGCGGACAAACTCATCGTCGCCGTCGCGCTCGTGTTGCTCGTGAGCAAAGATCAGCGTTTGATCGTCGTGTTACCAGCGATCGTCATCATTGGTCGTGAAATCGCCATTTCGGCGCTACGCGAATGGATGGCCGAGATTGGTCAGCGACGCAAGGTCGCCGTCTCCAAGCTCGGTAAACTCAAGACCATTTTGCAGATCGTCGGCTTGTCGATGATGCTGATCCGATGGGACGTGTGGTTTTTGCCGACCTACAACCTTGGGGTGATCCTGACGGCGATCGCGGCGGTGTTGACCGTGCTGTCTGCCGTCGATTACTTGCGGGCAGCTTGGCCGGATTTGAAGGGGCGAGCGGGCCCACCTTGACTTACGCCGGGTTGGCCCTACAATCTCGGCCCTCTGTTCCAGAGCGGGAATAGCTCAGTTGGTAGAGCACGACCTTGCCAAGGTCGGGGTCGCGAGTTCGAGTCTCGTTTCCCGCTCCATTTTCTTCACGCAGCGCGGCTAGGTGGCAGAGTGGTCATGCAGCGGCCTGCAAAGCCGTCTACGCCGGTTCGATTCCGACCCTAGCCTCCACGCGCCGTCAGCTCGAAACGAGTTGTCGGCTTCCCCGCATTGAGTTGCCGCCGCAACGGCGGATCGACGAGTTCGATGCTGATCGTATTGCTCTGCGCGTCGAAGATCTCGTGCAGCAGTCGACACTCCACCTGATACAGACCGAACTCCTCGGGCGCCTCGCAATCCTGATACAGGACGAGACCATCGCCCTTGAGTTCAGCTCCGACGGCCTGAGGTTGCAGTGTTTTGCCACTCGGTGTTGTCCAACGGAAGCGCTGCTCTATTTCAAGCATCAATCGAGCTTGGCCAGCCGGATCGACTGGTTGCAGTCCCTTGCCCGGCTCGAGTCGCCGCAGGGCCACGGCAGCATCGTGGAAGTGAATGGAGTGGCTCCATTCCCAGCGGCGGTTACGCGAATTTGCGGCAAGCCGTGTGAGGGTGACGTGCGCGCGGTGCGCAAGCGACACGCTCGGCGCAAGGCCGCCGATGGTGCTGAGCGCAAGAGCGCCCAGCAACCAGCGGCGTTGAGTGGAATCCGACATCAACTTTAAGCCAGGTTGGCTTACGGCTGAGCGGGCGCGAGCGGCAGGGCTTTCTCCTCGGCCTTGGCCTCATCCCCGCTCTTGCCCTTGGTTTTGAGTTCGGCAAGGGCATCGAGCATTTGGTTTCGGCCCGAATCGCGGGCGCGGAACAATTCGATGCGGCTCTGTGCAATGCGACGCGGGGTGACGTTGTTGCTCTTGTCGGCATCGGCGATCAAATGGTTCCGGTCGAGTTCGACGCTCGCGATGCGTTTGTCGCGAATGAAGAGCTTGGTGACCGCGATCGCGTTGTAACGCCAGACTTCCGCCGGAACAAGATAATCCTCGCGGCTGCCATCAACGTAGTTGAGGGTCAATGGCAGCGGGGTCACGAGTCCGCCGATGTTCTGGAAGTCGACGAAGTAGACATATTCACCCGCTTTGACGGCGCGCTCGAAGGTGGCTTTCTCCCAAGGCTTGAGCTTCTCGAGGAAATCGCGGTACTCGTTGCGATCCTTGTTGGTGACTACGAACGCGTCGTTCTCGTTGTAGAAGTCTTTCAACTCAGGATGGCGCTCGAGACGCGTGGTGCGACCCTCGGCCTTGTTGAGCTTCTGCGAGTAGGAGTCCGGCCAGTCGCGGGCAAACTCGGCACGCTTCAACGGGAACTCGACATCCGGGTCCTGGCTCGAGACCTGGTATTCGCGGATGTCGCCGACGGCTACATCGACGTGGTCGGTGCCGTAGAACCAACCACGCCAGAACCAGTCGAGATCGACTCCCGATGCATCTTCCATGGTGCGGAAGAAATCCGCCGGGGTTGGGCGCTTGAACTTCCAGCGATTGGCGTACTCGCGGAAGGCGTGATCGAATAGTTCACGGCCCATGACGACCTCACGCAACACCGACAGGGCCGCGGCTGGCTTCGAATAGGCGTTCGGGCCGAACTGCACGATGCTCTCGGAGTTCGTCATGACCGGCACTTGATCGCTCGATTGCATGTAGGTCGTGATGGCATCGAGTACGTTGGTCTTGTCACCGAAGGCTGGGAACTTCTCTTCCCATTCGAGTTCGGCGATGTACTCGAGGAAGGTGTTGAGACCTTCGTCCATCCACGTCCACTGACGCTCGTCCGAATTTACGATCATCGGGAAGTAGATGTGACCGACTTCGTGGATGATCACGCCGATCAGGCCGTACTTCGTGTTGCGCGAGTACGTGATCTTGCCCGTCTTTTCATCGGCCGTCGGACGATAGCCGTTGAAGGTGATCATGGGGTATTCCATGCCACCGCGTTCCCACGAGTTCACCGAAATGGCGACCGGGTAGGGGTAGGGGAAGGAAAAGCGCGAGTAGACATCCATCGTATGGATGACGGCGTGGGTCGAATACTTCGACCAGATCGGCTCACCCTCGTTGGGGTAGAAAGACATCGCCATTACGAAGGGCCGAGCGGCATCGTTCTGGCGATATCCCATAGCGTCCCAAATGTATTTGCGCGAGCTCGCCCAGGCGAAATCGCGCACGTTCTGGGCCTTGAAGCGCCACGTGCGCGTGCGATCAGTGCCTTCCTTTTCGTTCGCCTTGGCTTCTTCGGGGGTCACGATGAAGACGGGGGATTTTGCTGTGGCGGCGCGCTTCAAGCGCTCACGCTGCGTCGCCGTGAGAACGGCGTCGGCGTTCTGCAACTCACCCGTCGAGGCGACGATGTGATCCCCGGGCACCGTGAGTTCCACGTCGTAATCGCCGAATTCGAGAGTGAACTCGCCGCGCCCCAAGAATTGTTTGTGCTGCCAACCGGTGTAGTCCGTGTAGGCGACGAGACGTGGGAACCACTGCGCGAGGAAATATTGATAGGTGTCGCTGTCTTCAAAATACTCGTAGCCGCCGCGAGCACCGATCGCCGCCTCATTGACGATGTTGGACTCCCAGTCGAAACGAATTTCGATGCTCGTTCCCGGGCGCAGCGGCTGCGGCAGGTCGATGCGCATCATGGTGTCGTTGACCGTGGTGCGCAGTACGCGACCTGAGGCATCGCGCACTGGACCAATCTCGTAGCCGTATTCGCGATCCTGGAAGGCCTGATGGCGACGCATCGCCGCAAAGCTCAAGCTGTCGCCCTTGCCGACGCTGTCGCGGCGAGTGCCGGAGTTGGCGGCTACTTCCGAGCGACGCGAGATGGAGTCATCTTTGAAAATATTTTGATCGAGTTGCAGCCAGATGTACGAGAGCGTGTCCGGCGAGCGATTCATGTAGGTGATGCTTTGCGAGGCGGTCAACCGGTGTCGCTTCTCGTCGAGCGTGACCTTGATTCGATAGTCTGCTCGCTGCTGCCAGTATTGTGCTCCCGGGGCACCCGAAGCCGTGCGAGTCGTGCCTGCGGTCGGCAACAAAGTTTCGAGCTGCGCAAAACGTTGATCTGCATCACCTGGGATGCCCTTGCCATTACTGGCGTCGGCGGTCGGGAACGCAGAGGCGAGGAGGAGCCCGAGCAGGGCGGCAGTAGCGTGTTTCATTCAGCGATTCTACCCGCGAGACGGGCGCTCTGGGATACTCGGACCCCATGAGCACCTCCCGCCCTCGATGGTTGCGCTGGTTATTGCGCATGGCGTTGTCGCTGGCCGCCCTCGCGGTGACCGGGTTCGTTTGGCTGTTTTTCTTAGGTGGTATCGCCATCTCGGATCGCGCGATGCTTTGGCGGATGATTCGCGGCGAGAGTGTCCCGGCGCCGACGGCAGCTGTTGTGGCAAGTCAGTTGCGTGCAGCGCCCGGCTTCGAGGTCGGGATTTTTGCGACCGATTTGCCGAGCGCGAGGCTCATGGTGGTCGCCGAGGGTGGTCAGATCTTGCTCTCGCAACCGCGCGGCGGACTCGTGACGGTGCTCGAGCCCGATCGTGATGGCGACGGGCGCTCCGATGGGCGGCGCGTGATCTTCAGCGGGCTCGATAGACCTAATGGGCTCGACATATACGATGGCTACCTCTACGTCGCCGAAGCTGCGCAGATTTTCCGGATCGCTTTTGACTCGCAGGCAGCGACCGTCATAGGTGAGCGCCAAGTCATCGTTGCCGGGCTAACGGCCGATGGAACCCATTGGCGCAAGACTGCCCGTATTGGTCCAGATGGCGCGTTGTATGTCGGACAGGGTTCCACTTGTAACGTGTGTATCGAGGCGGATTCGCGTCGAGCGACCGTGATGCGTTGGCCACGCGAGGGCGGTGAGGGGGAAGTGATTGCGAGCGGAACTCGCAACCCCTACGGCTTCGATTGGGCGCCTTGGGATCAAAGTTTGTACGCCACCGAGAACGGACGCGATCTGCTCGGTGACGACGTGCCACCCGACGAACTCAATCGTCTTGTGGCGGGTGGCTTCTATGGTTGGCCGTTCCGTCACGGGCGCGACATCGTCGATCCCGACTACGGCTCAACGGCGGATCCGCGCCTAGCGCGCGCAATTTCACCGGCACACGAATTTGGTGCGCATACGGCGCCGCTTGGCATGCGCTTCCTGCGCCACCAGGCAAGACCGTCTGCTTATGCACGCACCGCGCTTGTGGCCTTGCACGGATCCTGGAACCGCAGCACGCCCGCCGGGTATGCCGTTGTTGCGCTCGATTTCGACGAGAGTGGTCGCATTGCCGAACGTCCGTTTCTCGATGGCTTCCGTGGTGCCGATGGTTTGATCGGTCGGCCCGTAGATGTCGTCGAGGGCGGTGACGGTTCGATTTACGTGTCCGACGACTACGCCGGAGTCATCTATCGCGTACGCGCACTCCAGAGCAGTTCGAGCGGCGACTGAAGTCGAGCCACACGCGATCCGCCCACTCGTCGACCCGATTGCGAAAGGTCGCGCGGAATGCCTCGCATCGGTCGGGGGCAGCGCCGATTTCTCGCTCCATCAATTGCACGACGGTTTCGCGATCGATGCGGATATCCGCCATGCGAATGCCGCCGTCGCTGGGCGTATCGAAAATCAATAGGCGATCACGCTGTTGGCCCGTAGTTGCCGCATCGCCAGGCCATGGCAGCCACGCGGTTCCATCAGGTCGGCCGCCACGACCCGGGTCTCCTCGACGAGCAAACTCTGCCCAATAGCCCATCATTCGCTCGCTTAAGTGAAGACGAGGAGCTTCATTGTCATCATGGAATAGCAGCTCGCTTTGTGGGCCGACATCGAACTGCCCCAGTACGAAGGGAATCTCAAGCCCATGAGCGGCGCCCACGATGCGCGAGATGTCGACAAAGCCGAAGGCGCGACCCTGCTCGTCCCAGTCCCAGCGATAACTCCAGGCGGGAGCGCCGTGTCGCGCGAGCACGCTCGCCAGTGAGTCCACACCGTCGGCTTTCCATAGCAACGAGCGATAACGCGCTTCCTGATCGTACCGAGCGGGGTCCTTCAAAGATATCGGTAGTCCGAAAGCGGTGCGAACGTGACGCGGATCGAACGCCATGAATATTTTGGGTTCATCGCGATTGGTGCCAAGAATCACCGGCACATCGTGGTGTTGACTCGGGTCGGCGAGCAGGTCGGCGATCGCGCCACTGCGCAGCACATGGCCGTCCTGGAACACGGTCGGGATGCGGTCCCATTCGCTGGCGGCGCGCTCGTAAGTCGAATACAGATCCCAGGGGTCGAGCTGACGGAGCAGCGTCGCTTGCTCGGCGCTAGAGAGCGTTGCGGCGGCACGTCCGGAGCGCTGCAACGCCACCTGCAGGGCGCGCTCGGTTGCGCGCAGTGCGGCGGGTTCATCCTGACGGGCGAAGCCGAAGCCCAAGCTCTGGATGATCATGCGGTGGAAGAGACCGCGTGCCTGCGGCGCGATCAGCAGCGCGAGCGCGTTGGTGCCGCCGGCTGATTCACCGAACACGGTAACGTTGTTTGGATCGCCGCCGAAAGCCGCTGCGTTTCGCGCGACCCAGCGCAAGGCTTCAATCGTATCGAGCGTCCCGTAATTCCCCGAGCGATCTTCCGCCGTATCACCGTCTTGGGCGGGCGGCTTGAACCAGCCGAAGGGTCCCAAGCGATAGTTGATCATCACGACGAGCGTATTTTCTCGTTGGGCGAGGGCACTCCCGTCCCAAAATGCGGCATGGCCGATGGTGTTACCACCACCGTGTATCCACACCATCACCGGCAACCGCGCGCCACGAGCGTTAGCGGGGTCGAGCCGCGGCGAATACACGTTGAGGTAGAGACAATCTTCGGAGCCTTGCCGCGTGCCTGCTGTGCCGACACCCCCTAAAGGCGAGCCGTATTGAATGCAGGGCGAGCCGGCTCGCAATGCATCGCGCTGCAGCGTCCAACTAGTTGGCGCCTGCGGTGCTCGCCACCGGCGCTCTCCTACAGGAGGCGCTGCGTAAGGGATGCCAAGCCAGCTGTGCCCACCGGCGGCATTGACGAAGCCCCTGATCGCGCCGCTGTCGAGTTGGCGCAGCGCTGCATCGTCGGCGATTGGGAGCGTCGATTGGGTCGGCGAGGTGGTGCAGGCGGTGAGGGCAAGGGCCCCCAGCAAGATGAGTGCACGAATCACAATGGTCATGGTTTGGGCCTCGGGTCTCCGGTGTCAGCGCCAACATGGTAGTCTTGCACAGCCTCCATTTGGCGGCCCCGGTGGCGGAACTGGTAGACGCAACGGACTTAAAATCCGTTGGCCGCAAGGCCGTGCCGGTTCGATTCCGGCCCGGGGCACCACAGCTTTGCATGTCATCACTCGTCGTCAACAACCTGACTGTCTACCGCGGCGAGCGAGCCATCCTCTCTCGAATTTCCTTCGAACTTGGCGCCGGACGTGCGCTCGTGGTGACGGGACCGAACGGCGCCGGCAAAACGACCTTGCTTCGTACGCTGTGTGGATTGGTCGAACCGGAGGACGGAGCGTTGCGCTGGCGCTCGGAACCGCTCTCGTTCCGAGACCCGCGGTATCACGCCGATCTTGCGTATCTCGGTCACGAGGCGCCGCTCAAGATGGATCTGACCGGGCGTGAGAATTTGCGCGGACTGGTCGGTCTGCGCCGTATCGTCGATCAACGCGATATCGAGACAGCCCTCGGTGAGATGCAGGCAGCGTCGTTCGCCGATCGCGCGGTCCGCACCTTGTCGGCTGGGCAGCGTCGGCGAATTGCCTTTGCCGCGCTGAGTTTGATGGGTGCGGCTCTTTGGGTGCTCGACGAACCGGTCACAAATCTCGATCGTGCCGGTGAGGCTCTCGTGCAAGCGTTGTTGAGCCGTCACATGGCCGGCGGCGGCATGCTGCTCGCGGCGACCCATCAGCCGTTGGGACTCGATCCCTCGCTCTGTGATTCGCTGGTTCTCAGCACGGTGAAGGCATGACTGCGGGCACTTCAGCTGGCAGCTGGCAGGCCGCATGGATCGTGTTGCAGCGTGAGTGGTTGCTGGCGGTCCGTCGTCCTGCACAGGTGTTGCAGCCGCTGGCCTTTTTCGCTGTCGTCACGGCGATGTTTCCGTTGGGCTACACCCCTGAACTGGCGAAGTTGCGTGCGATAGCTCCTGGCGTGCTGTGGGTGGGTGCGCTACTGGCATCATTGCTCGCGCTCGAACATCTCTTTCGCGAAGATGCCAGCGACGGAACACTCGAGCAGTACGTCCTATCTGGGCAGTCGCTTACCTGGCTGCTGCTGGCGAAGACGATCGCGCATTGGTTGTTGACGGGTTTGCCGCTCACCTTGATGGCGCCGTGGCTTGGTGTGGCGCTCGGCGTGCCGTTGACGGCAGCGACTGGTGTCATGGGGGCGCTAGCACTCGGCACCTGGACGCTAAGCCTGCTGGGTTCGATCGGAGCGGGTCTGACACTCGGCGTGCGTCGTGGTGGCGTGCTCCTGTCGCTCTTGACGCTGCCTCTGGCAGTACCGGTGTTGGTGTTCGGTGCGCGGGCGACGGAACTTGCGATCGTCGGCGACAGTCCGACAGGAGCGCTGTATCTTCTCGGTTCGCTGGCGGTGCTGGGCTTGACCCTGGCGCCGTTGGCCGCCGCCGCCGCCGTACGCATCGGTTTGGAATAAGGCTTGGAGTAGGGGATGGGGACGAACTGGGCTTGGTTTCATCGTTTCGGATCGCCACCGCACGTGTACCGTCTCGCGGGTCTCCTCACGCCGTGGTTCGCCTGGCCTGCTGCGCTGTCGATCCTCGCCGCGCTTTACGGCGGACTGGTGCTCGCGCCGCCGGACTACCAGCAGGGTGAAGGCTTTCGCATCATCTACGTGCATGCGCCGTCGGCTTGGCTGTCGGTGATGATCTATGCCGTGATGGCCACTGCTGCTGGCATCGGTCTCATCTGGCGTATGAAAGTGGCGCATGCGGCGGCGGCCAGTTGTGCCGGTATCGGCGCTTGGTTCACCGTTGTCTCGCTCGTCACGGGCATGCTTTGGGGCAAGCCGATGTGGGGAACCTACTGGGTGTGGGATCCGCGACTCACGGCGCAGCTGGTGTTGTTGTTCCTGTATCTGGGCTACATCGGATTGCGCTCGGGTATAGACGATCTCGGTCGTGCCGATCGAGCGAGCGCCGTGCTCGCACTCGTCGGTGTCGTGAATATTCCGATCATTCGTTATTCGGTCGAGTGGTGGAACTCGATTCACCAAGCTCCCTCGGTCATGAAGATGGAGAAGCCGTCCATGCCGATGGAGATGCTGATTCCTCTGCTGCTGATGTTCTTGGGTTTCACCTTGTACTTCGCGGCCGTGATGCTGGTGCGCCTGCGGGCAGAAATCTTGCGTCGTGAGCGCAGCGCGAGTTGGATACGGGAGGCTTTGCGATGAGTGAGTTCTTCGCGATGGACGGCTATGCGATGTTTCTCTGGCCGTCTTATCTGATCACCTTCGTGGCCATCATCGCCAATGCGGTCATCGCCCGCAGAGCTCATGCGAATGCCCGGTCCGAGGCATTGCGTCGACTCGATCGTGAATCGACCGAGGTGCAATCATGACTCCACGCCAACGTCGCATCGCGCTGGTGGTCGGAATTCTGGCGGGTGTTTCAGTTGCAGGGCTGCTCGCACTGAGTGCTTTTCGTGAAAACGTGATGTTTTTCTTTGATCCGTCGCAGGTCGCGGCAGGCGAGGCGCCGATCGACAAGCGCTTTCGTTTAGGTGGCATGGTTCGACCCGGCACGGTAGAGCGCGAAGCGGGCAGTCTCGACATGAGTTTCGTGGTGACCGATTTTCAGCGCGACGTGAAAGTGGTCTACACGGGTGTCGTCCCAGACCTCTTTCGCGAGAATCAAGGCGTCGTTGCGCACGGTCGGCTCGGTAGCGACGGGATCTTCGTCGCCGATGAGATCCTTGCTAAACACGACGAGAACTACATGCCGCCCGAGGTGGCCGAAGCCATCAAGAGCAAACACGGTGGCGTGATGCCGGTCGATCCCGATCCGCGCAAAGCCAAACCGGAAATCTGAGGTCAAACGTGATCGTCGAACTTGGACATTTTGCGCTGGTGCTGGCGTTGCTTGCCGCACTCTCTCAGTCTTTCTTCGGTCTGGTGGGGCCCGCTAAGGGGCAGGCCAGTTGGATGGCTGCGGTCCGACCCGCAGTCTACGCGCAGTTTGCGCTGACGAGCGTGGCGCTGGCCGCACTCGTCTACGCGTTCGTCCAGAACGATTTCTCGGTGCTCTACGTCGCCTCGAATTCGAACTCGGCGCTGCCGTTGCTGTATCGAGTTTCGGCGGTGTGGGGCGCACACGAAGGCTCGCTGTTGCTGTGGGCGTGGATCCTGGTGGGATGGGCGCTCGCCGTGGCGTTGCTCTCGCGTTCCTTGCCAGTGGAGTTCGCAGCGCGCGTACTCGGTGTGATGGGTCTGATTTCGGTGGGCTTCTTGCTGTTCACGCTCGCGACGTCCAATCCCTTTGAGCGACTCTGGCCAGCGCCGCCCGATGGGCGTGATCTCAACCCCTTGCTGCAGGATCCGGCGCTCGCTGCGCATCCGCCGATGTTGTACGCGGGCTATGTCGGCTTCGCGGTCGCATTTTCCTTTGCCTGCGCCGCGATGATTGAAGGCAAACTCGATCAGCAATGGGCAAGATGGATGCGACCGTGGACGACGATCGCGTGGGCGTTTTTGACCGTCGGTATCGGCCTTGGCAGTTGGTGGGCTTACTACGAGCTTGGCTGGGGCGGCTACTGGTTCTGGGATCCGGTGGAGAATGCCTCCTTCATGCCCTGGTTGATCGGCACGGCGTTGATTCATTCGCTGGCGGTCACCGAGAAGCGCGGGCTCTTCAAGAGCTGGACTTTGTTACTAGCGATCTTGGCATTTTCTCTCTCGCTGCTCGGCACCTTCCTGGTTCGTTCGGGTGTGTTGGTGTCGGTCCATTCATTCGCGGCGGATCCGACGCGCGGGCTTTTCATTCTCGCGTTCCTGGTCGTCATCATCGGCGGTGCTTTGACCCTCTACGCTTGGCGTGCTCCCGTGCTCAAGAGCAATGCCGGTTTCGAATTCACCTCACGTGAGTCTTTCCTGCTGTTCAACAACATCCTGCTGGTGGTGGCCACTGCCGCCGTGTTTGCCGGCACGATGGCGCCGTTGATCGCTGACTCGCTGGGTCTCGGTACGCTCTCCGTCGGTCGACAATATTTTGATCCCGTGTTTCTTTTGCCGACGCTGCCCTTGATCGCGCTCGCGGCGGTCGGTAGCCATTCGCTGTGGAAGAAAGGGCGGTTGCGTGAGCGTCGCACCGGTATCCTCGTTGCGCTCGTGGCCGCCGCTTTGCTCACCGGCGTACTGGTGCTAGCAGTTTGGGAAGGCGCCAAGGTGCTTACGCCGATCGGATTCCTGGTCGGCGGTTGGTTGTTGTTCTCTGCGTTGGTCGATCCCATCGATCGTTGGCGTCGTCGCTTGTCGATGACGCCCGCCATCATCGGCATGACGATCGCGCATGCATCTCTGGGTTTTTTCGTCATTTCGGTCACTGCCGTTGAGAGTTACACGCGTGAGCGTGACATCGCACTCGCCGTCGGTGAGTCAGGCACGGTGGGTGAATTCAAGTACGAGTTGCGCTCGCTCGAGTTTGTCGAGGGGCCAAACTACGACGCGTTGCGCGGCGAAGTTGCCGTCAGCGAGGGTGGCGAGCCCATCAGCGTGCTGTATCCGGAGAAGCGCAACTATTGGGTGCAACGTCAGCAGATGACAGAGGCCGGTATCGACATGCAGTGG
>CAIVYV010000322.1 GCA_903910215.1 uncultured Pseudomonadota bacterium | reverse complement strand
GTGTCTGCAAAGTCGCGATCTGTACCACGCCATCCTCGATCACCTGCGCCGCATCGATCTCGGCCAAGGCCTGCAGCAAGTCACGCGCCTCACCAAGATGCGCCGCGCTGCGCGCCGCCGTCTTCGACGCCGACGGCCAACGCGCCTGTAGCAGCGGGACGATGCGATGCCGCAGGTAATTGCGATCGAAACGCTCATCGAGATTGCTGTCATCCTCGACCCAAGCTGCACCTCGCGCCTGCAGCCACTCCGATAACTCCGCGCGCGACACCTCCAGCAAGGGTCGCCATAAGGGCAAAGGCACAGAAGTGGCGCCCGCCATACCCGCAAGACCGGCTACTCCGGCACCGCGCATCAACTGCAGCAGCAGGGTCTCGAGCTGATCGTCCAGATGATGTGCGGTGACGAGCCACTCGTTCGGGCGCAAGCGCGCAGCCAGCGCGGCATATCGCACATCGCGTGCCGCGGCCTCGAGCGATTCGCCCCGTCGCTTCGGCACTGTGACTTTGACGACCGTGCAGGCAGTACCCGCCTCGCGTGCCACGGCACGGCAGTGCTTAGCCCAGCTCTTCGAGGCGGGACGCAATTGATGATCGATGTGGATGGCGCGCAGTTCAACCCGACGTGAAGGGCGTTGGCGTGATCGCCAGTGTACGAGCAGTTGCAGCAGTGCGATCGAGTCTAGACCGCCACTTAGCGCCAGACAAAGGCGCAAGGGTTTCGATGGGTATTGCTGAGCGAGCTCATCCAGTCGCTGCGCGACGCGCAGCGCGAGCTCGTCTGCGAGCCCATCACGAGCGCGCTTCAGCCCGCCTCCGAATAGACACCAAAGCCCGCAATGCGCGCCGCACGCTCGGCTAGCAGAGTCTCGATCGGTTTGGCACGCAGCACAGCCAGATGCCGGGCCAGGGCGTCCTGTAACGAACTGGCGATCACGGCCGCGTTGCGATGCGCGCCACCCAAGGGCTCAGCAATCACTTCGTCGACCAAGCCCAAAGATTTCAAGCGATCGGCCGTGAGCCCCATCGCATCGGCGGCGATCTCTTTCTTGTCGGCGCTCTTCCAGAGAATAGACGCACAACCCTCGGGCGAGATCACCGAATAGGTGCTGTACTGCAACATCAGCAAGCGATCACAGACACCGATGGCGAGCGCACCACCCGAACCGCCCTCACCGATGACCACACTCACGATGGGCACGCGCAGCTTGGCCATCTCGAAAAGATTGCGTGCGATGGCCTCGCTCTGACCGCGCTCTTCGGAATCGAGCCCCGGATAAGCGCCCGGGGTATCGATGAAGGTGATGAGAGGCAGCGAGAACCGTTCGGCGAGATGCATCAGTCGCAACGCCTTTCGATAACCCTCAGGTCGCGGCATCCCGTAGTTGCGACGTACGCGTTCTTTGGTGTCACGCCCTTTCTGGTGACCAATGATCACCACCGACTCGCCGTTCAAGCGAGCGAGACCGCCGATCAGGGCGCGATCGTCCCCGAACATCCGATCGCCGTGCAGCTCCTGGAATTCGGTGAACGCCGCCGACAGATAATCGAGTGTGTAAGGTCGCTGCGGATGGCGCGCAAGCTGCGTGATCTGCCACGGCGAGAGCTTGCCGAAGATGCTGCGAGTAAGCTGCTCGCTCTTGGTCTGCAGACGCGCAATCTCGTCCTGCACATTCACCGCAGCATCTTTGGTGACGTAGCGCAGCTCTTCGATTTTGGCTTCGAGTTCCGCGATCGGTTGCTCGAAATCGAGAAAATTAATGGGCATGGCCTGATCTTATCAGCGGTGGTTATCAGCCGTAAGCCGTGTTGGCTGTGCCGGGCGGCGGGCCGTAGACAACCCGTAAGCCCTCCGGGCCGACCAACTGCTCGAGCGCCTCGAGCAATTCCGGGCTCGCGCGCACTTTCCATTCCGGACCGAGTTCGAGCGCGGCACTCGCCCGCTCGCCTTGATAACGCACACCGATCGCACAGGGACCCGGTCGATGGGGCGCGAGTGTATCGGCGAGGCGCTGCAACATCAGGCTCTGATCGGCACCTTGCGCGCGCGGCCACACGAGCACGATCCGCAGCGCCTGCTGCTCGCGCATACGATCGAGCTCGCTGATTTTTTTGGCCGACAGGCGCCAGGTATCGCCCTGCTCATCGAAACGCAGCTGCCCCTCGATCAACACCAGCGCATCCTTGACGATGAGCTCGCGATACCGCTGCATCACCTCGTCGAAGAAAGTGACTTCCATGCGCCCGGTGCGATCGTCGAGGACGATGGAGGTTCGATTACCCTTCTTGCGGACCTCGTGGATGTAGCCGGCGATCGTCGCCTGTCTGCCACCAAACCAGCCGCGCTCGGGCGCGCCCTGACTCGGCCGGTCACTGATGACATCGGCGATGCGACCGGTCACAAAGCGCCCGAGATCCTTCTCGTATCGATTGATCGGATGACCCGAGAGATACAGACCCAAAGTCTCGCGCTCACCGGCGAGGCGCATGGTCTCGCTCCACTCCGGCTGCGCAGGCGCTAGGTGATCCTCTGAGGAACTCACCGCCGCAGAGGGCGCGCTCAAGCCAAAGAGATCGACTTGACCTGTCGCCTCAGCGCGGGTCGCTTGTTCACCGAGCTGCATCGCCGCCGGTAGACGCGCCATCAAAGTCGCTCGATTTACGCCCAAGGAATCGAAACTGCCTGAGCGAATCAAAGCTTCGAGCACGCGCCGATTGACTCGATTGAGATCGAGCCTGCGACAAAAATCTTCGAGCGAAACATAAGGGCCGTTCTCGACTCGTTCGTTCGTAATCGCCTCGACAGCGGCTTCGCCCACACCACGAATCGCACCGAGACCGTAACGGACCTGCCGTTCACCGGCGACCTCGAAAGCGTAAGCCGACGAGTTCACATCGGGCGGCAATACGCTGATACCCATACGATCACACTCATCTTTGAGTGTGACCACCTTGTCGGTGTGCGCCATATCGGCCGAGAGCACCGCGGCCATGAAGGCCTCGGGATGATGCGCCTTCAGCCAGCCCGTTTGATACGAGAGCAAGGCGTAGGCGGCCGAGTGCGACTTGTTGAAACCGTAGCCGGCGAATTTCTCCATCAAGTCGAAGATGTGGGCCGCCTGCGACTCAGGTACGCCGCGCTCAATCGAACCTTCGACAAACTTGCCGCGTTGCTTGGCCATTTCCTCGGGCTTCTTCTTGCCCATGGCGCGACGCAGCATATCGGCGCCACCCAAGGTGTAGCCCGCGAGCACCTGCGCAATCTGCATCACTTGTTCCTGATACAGGATCACGCCGTAGGTTGGGCGCAGCACCGGCTCGAGACTCGGGTGCAGATAATCGATCGGTCCGTCGATGCGACCGTGCTTGCGGGCGATGAAGTCATCCACCATGCCCGACTGCAGCGGACCCGGGCGGAACAGCGCGACCAAGGCCACGATATCTTCAAAGCGATCGGGTTGTAGCCGTCGCACGAGATCCTTCATGCCACGCGATTCGAGCTGGAAGACGGCCGTCGTTTCGCAATTTTTGAGCAACTGGAACGTCGCCGCATCGTCCATCGGCAGATCGGCGATATCGAGCGGCGCTTCACCGCGTTGCGCACGGGCGGCATTGATCGTGCGCACGGCATGATCAATCACCGTCAAGGTACGTAGGCCCAGGAAGTCGAACTTCACGAGACCCGCGGCCTCGACGTCGTCCTTATCGAACTGGGTGACGACCGATCCACCACCGTCTTCGCAGTACAGCGGCGTGAAGTCCTCGAGCACCGACGGTGCGATCACGACGCCGCCAGCGTGCTTGCCGGCGTTACGCGTCAAGCCTTCGAGTGACTTGGCGAGATCGATGAGGTTGCGAACCTCCTCGTCTTCTTTGTAGAGACGCTTGAGCTCGGCCTCTTTTTCCAGTGCGGAGTCGAGTGTGATATCGAGCTCGAACGGGATGAGCTTGGCGATCTTATCGACATAGCCATAGCCGAGCCCAAGCACGCGCCCTGCATCGCGCACCACCGCCTTCGCTGCCATGGTGCCGTAGGTGATGATCTGCGAAACGCGCGTGCGCCCGTATTTGTCCGCGACATATTCGATGACGCGATCGCGCCCATCCATGCAGAAGTCGACGTCGAAGTCAGGCATCGAAACGCGTTCGGGATTCAGAAAGCGCTCGAACAGCAGATCGTATTGCAGCGGATCGATGTCGGTAATGCCGAGCGAATACGCCACCAGAGAACCGGCACCCGAACCACGACCGGGCCCCACAGGCACGCCATTGCTACGCGCCCAGCGGATGAAATCCGCCACGATCAGAAAGTAGCCTGCGAAGCCCATCGCACAGATGACTTCAAGCTCCGTCTGCAAACGCGCGCGATAAGCATCTTGATCCACGTTGCCGAGTCGCTCGAGACGTTGCAGCAAACCGCGCGCCGATTCAGCGCGCAAAAACTCTTCGGTCGTTTGACCTTCGGGCACCGGATAGATCGGCAGCCGACTCTCGCCGAGCTGCAGCACGAGACTGCAGCGCTTGGCGATTTCGACCGAATTCTCGATCGCCTCGGGCAGATCGGCGAATCGCTCGATCATCTCCTCGGGCGCGCGCAGATATTGCTCGCGCGTGTAGTGGCGCGGTCGCGCGGGATCGGCGAGCAACGCGCCCTCGTAGATGCACACCCTCGCCTCGTGCGACTCGAAATCATCACTCGAGAGAAAGCGCACATCGTTGGTGGCGACGATGGGCAGCGCCGCATCGATCGCAAGCGTGACGGTCGAGGCCACCAGCGCCTCCTCTTCGTCACGACCGGTACGGGTCACTTCGAGGTAGTAACGATCTGGGAACAGCGCCTTCCAGAACTCGAGCAAGGCTCGCGCCTCGGTCGTCTTTCCCTGCTGCAAGGCTCGCCCAACATCGCCCTCGCGTCCGCCCGAGAGCGCAATCAAACCTTCCGTTGATTCCGGTATGAGCCAGGCGCGATCGATGCGCGGCGCACCGCGCTGCTGTCCCTCGAGGTAGGCGCGCGATACGAGACGGGTGAGTCGGCGATAGCCCGCATCGTTCATGCAGAGCAGCGTCAACCGACTCGGCGGCGTTCGCTCGCCCGGCTCAACGATCTGCAGATCCACACCAATGATGGGCTTGACGCCCTTGGCGAGCGCCTCGCGATAGAACTTCACCATCGCAAAGAGGTTGTGCTCGTCCGTGACGGCGACCGCCGGCATGCCGAGCTCCGCCACGCGAGCGACGAGCTCAGGGATGCGAACCACGCTATCGACCAGCGAGTATTCGGTATGCAGACGCAGGTGGACGAAGGCGCTCATCGCGCCGCCGATTTTACCGGTCCGAAACTCCGTCGGTGGACTGAACTCGGCCCATGGGCCTTGAGGGCCGCAAGGTGGGCCGGCGTCGGATAACCCTTGTGAATCGCGAATCCATATTCAGGATATCGCGTATCCAATTGTTCCATAACGTTATCTCGTGCTGTCTTGGCGAGAATCGAGGCCGCACTGATCGCCGGCTGCGTCGCATCGCCCTTCACGATGGCGACCGCCTCGGCAATCCCCGCGACCCCCTCGAGGGATGGCAGCCGATTGCCATCGACCTCGACTCGTACCGCGCCGAACGTGGCAACGCCTGAAGCGGACCCGAGCAAGCCGAGCGCGGCGCGCCGCATCGCGAGCATCGTCGCCTGCAGGATATTGATCGCATCGATCTCGGCGGGACTCGCGATCGCGACACACCAACCGAGCGCGCGCTCCTGCAGCAGTAACGCGAGCCGCTCGCGCTCGGCGGCACCCAACGCCTTGGAGTCCGCGAGCCCGGCCACCGGTCGCTCAGGATCGAGAATGACGGCCGCCGCAACGACCGGCCCCGCCAGCGGTCCACGTCCGGCTTCATCGACGCCGACGATGAGCCGGCTCATGACTTGGACTCGCTCAAGGCAACAACTCGACGACCGCCTCGGCCGCGAGCGCCGCGCCATCCTGACGCAGCGCCAGATGTACCGCTTCAAACTCCTTCTCGAGGTTGGCCCAACGAGTCGGCTCTGCGAGCCACTCGAGCAGTGCTCGACCGAGCGTTTCGGGGTTCGCGCGTCCTTGGAAAAACTCCGGTACGATTTCACGACCGACGAGCAGATTTGGCTGCGAGAAAAATCGCACCTTCACGAGACCGAACTGTTGCAACAGAAACGCGGTGATTGCGCCCAAGCGATACGCCACCACCATCGGGCGTCGCGTGAGCAAGGTTTCGAGCGTCGCCGTTCCCGAGGCGACGAGGACGACGTCGGCTGCGGCGAGCACGTCGCGCGAGCGACCATCAACGACAGTGACGGGCGTCTGCGGTGCGCATCGCTGCCACTCGGCCTCGAATCGCTCGCGGGTGGCAGTGCTTGCCATCGGTGCGACGAAACGCACACCCGGTCTGCGCGCAGCGAGCCATGCAGCAGCGCCGGCAAAGGGCGACGCGAGGCGCGTCACCTCACCCACTCGACTGCCTGGCAACACGGCCACGATCTCGCCCGTCTCGGGCAAGCCGAGCGCCCGTCGCGCGGCGGCACGATCGCTTTGCAAGGGAAATTGATCTGCGAGCGGATGCCCGACGAAGCGCGCGGCGATGCCGTGCTGCTCGTAGAACGCGGGCTCGAAGGGCAACAAGCACAAGATGCGATCGCAGGCCGCGCCGATCTCGTGCACCCGACCCTGTCGCCACGCCCACACCTGCGGACTGACGTATTGCACCGTGCGTATGCCATCGCCCTTCAAACGGCGCGCCATGCCGAGATTGAACTCGGGCGCATCGATGCCGATGAAGATGTCGACGCCGCGCTCGCGAAACTCGCGCAGCAGACGACGCCTCAAAGAAAACAGCCTCGGCAGATGACGCAGGATCTCGACGAGCCCCATGACGGCGAGTTCCTCGCTCGAAGCCAGCGCCTCACAGCCAGCCTCGCGCATGCGCGGACCCGGCACACCGATGAAACGCGCGTTCGGCACTCGCTCGCGGACAGCTGCGATCAGCGCTGCGCCGAGGTTATCGCCGGAGGCCTCTCCGGCCACGATCGCAATCAGCGGTGCGGCCTGCGAGACCATGGATGGGGATCAGCGGATGAGGCTGCGGGTCGAGCGCGCCACAAACTCGACGAAGGGCACGAGCTCCGCCTGCGTCTTGGCGGCCTCACGCAGCTTCTCCATCGCAGCTTCGAGCGGAAGATCCATGCGATAGAGCGTACGGTAGGCATTTTTGATGTTGCGCACCTGCTCGGCCGTGAAACCGCGACGCGAAAGCCCCGTGGCATTGATCGAGTGAGGCGCGGCTGGATGACCCACCGCCATCACATAGGGCGGCACATCACGCGTCACGGCCGTGTTGTTGGCGATGAAGGCGTGCGCACCGATTTTGCAGAACTGGTGCACCCCCGTGAAGCCCGCGAGGATCACGTGATCATCCACCTCGACATGCCCACCCAAAGTCGCGAGGTTCGCAAACACACAATGACTGCCCACGATGCAATCGTGTGCAATGTGCGAGGAAGCCATGAAGAGATTGTCGCTACCGACGCGGGTGATGCCCTTGTCGTGCGTCGTACCGCGATTGACGGTCACGTATTCGCGGAACACGTTGCGATCGCCGATTTCTACGCGCGTCGGCTCACCGGCATATTTCTTATCCTGCGGCGCATCGCCAATCGAGGCGAACTGAAAGATGCGGTTGTGACTGCCGAGCTTCGTCCAGCCCGTCACAACGGCGTGCGGTCCCACGATCGTACCGTCACCAATCTCGACATCGGGGCCGATGATCGCAAACGGGCCAACCTCGACACCCTGGCCAAGCTGGGCGGTCGGCGCGACGACCGCGCGCGGATCGATTCGAGTGGACTCGCTCATCAGCCCTGCCCCTTGCCCGTCTCGGGCGCCACCATCAACTCGGCCGATGCGGCTTCGACATCGCCGACGTAAGCGGCGGCGGAGAACTTCCAGATACCGCGCATCTGACGCGTGAGTTTCGCCGTCAAGATCAATTGATCACCCGGCTCAACGGGGCGTCGGAATCGGGCCTCGTCAATACCCACAAAGAAAAACCGCGTGTGCTCATCGGGCACGACACCCGCCGTCACGAAGGCGAGGATACCGGCCGTCTGCGCGAGTGCTTCGATGATGATCACCCCCGGCATGACCGGACGATACGGAAAATGCCCGGGGAAATACGGCTCGTTGTAGGTGACGTTCTTGAGGGCACGGATGTGATCACCCTTGTGGCACTCGAGCACGCGATCGACGAGTAGAAACGGATACCGGTGTGGCAACTGTTTGAGGATGGCATTGATATCCAAGCTGATGATGTCCTTGTCGCTCACGCTGTCATTCCTCACTCTTCGTCGAATCCAAATTTTTCTCGAGCTCACCCACGCGACGCGCGAGACCATCGATGCGTTTCAAGCGACCGACGATACGCCGCCAGTCTGCCGCACTTTCGGCGGGAATCCCGCCGGAGTAAATCCCGGGATCTCGTATGTCACCCGTCACGAACGTGTAGCCGGTGATGGTCACATCGTCGCAAATACGCAAATGCCCCGCGATCCCCACGCCGCCACCGATACGACACCGCGCGCCGACGTGCGAACTGCCCGCAAGGCCCGCACAGCCGGCGAGCGCCGAGTGCGCACCGATCGTGCAGTTGTGCCCCACCTGTACGAGGTTATCGATGCGAACCCCATCGCCAATGATCGTATCCTCGAGCGCGCCGCGATCGATGGCGCTGTTGGCGCCGATCTCAACATCGGCGCCGATGCGCACCGTGCCCACTTGCGGCACATGCACCCAGCGACCGTCGTCGAGCGCGTTACCGAAGCCTTCGGAACCAACAACGACGCCGGCATCGAGCACCGAGCGCGCACCGATCGTGACCCGCTCCAGCACCGTCACTCGCGCCACCAGACGCACATCGGCTGCGAGCTCGACGTCGTCGCCAATGACACATCCGGGACCGATGTACGCACGCGCGCCGATCACAGAACGCGCGCCAACAACGGCCAAGGGGCCTATATGTGCACTCGGATCGATGCGAGCATCAGGAGCGACGACAGCCGAAGGATGAACCCCTGCCACACCCGTCGCTTTCGGGTGCAACACGTCGGCAATGCGCGCGAACGTGGCATGCGGATTATCGGCAATCAAACAATCGACCGGCGACTGTTCGGCAAGCTTCGCAGGCAGGATGACGGCCGCCGCGTTGGCGGTCGCCAACTCGTCGATACGTTTTGGGTTGGCTAAAAACGCGATACCCCGTGGACCAGCGCCGGCTAGAGTGCCAACGTGATCAACGGGGCGATCGGGATCACCGCGGAGTGCGAGCCCGAAACGGACTGCCAAATCTCCGAGCGTGACCGTCATCGGCTTGCGCCGGTGAAAGATCAGCGGGTCGCGGGCTTCGGCGCGGCCCCAGCACCACCGCGCGACTGCAGGCTCTGCAGAACGCCCGGCGTGATGTCGAGCGCCGGCGTCGCGTAGATCACGCCGTCGGTGACGACGAGATCGTAGTTCTGCGACTTCGCGTAGTTGCGAGCTTCTTCGATCAGCGAGCGCTGCAACTTGGTCATCTCCTCGTTGCGACGAGCGTTGAAATCGTCGTTGACCTCGGACTGACGGCGCGCAAGATCGCGCTCGCCATCACGCAGCTCTTTCTCGGCGCGCGAAATCTGATCAGCCGTCATCGTCGCGCGATCCTTCACGAGCTTATCGCGCTTGGTCTGCAACGAGGCCGCCTGACCCTGCAACTCGCGCTGCTTGGTAGCGGCTTCAGAGCGCAGCGACTCGATGAGCGCCTTACCTTGCGGGCTCTCATCCATGAGTCGACCGAAGTCGAGCACGCCAATCTTCGCCTCGGCCAAAGCCGCCGGCGCCGTAAACAGGGTTGCCATCACGGCCAGGGCCGGCACCATCGTCTTCAGATTCACACGCATCTCGCTTCGAACCTCTTATCCGAAAAAATTAGAACGCTTGTCCGATCGTGAACTGGAATCGCTCTTCCTCGTCCGCAAACTGCACGCCGTCACCCTCGAAGGTGTTGAGCGGCAGCGCATAACTGAAGCGGAAGACACCGAGCGGCGCCAGCCACTGAACGGCAATGCCGGTCGACTGACGCAACTTATCATAGCCGAACTTGTACTCGACCGGCGTGACGCCATCGGCGCCGGTGAACTTGTAGAAATCCGTCGTCGAGAACACGTTACCGATATCGAAGAAGATCGAGGCACGGGCCGAGGCGCGCCACTTCTCCGGGGTCGGAATCAAGAGCTCGGCGCGCGCCGTCACCTTCAGGTTGCCGCCATAGGGATTACCGAAGCTGTCCTTCGGACCAAGACGGCTCTCACGGAAGCCACGCACCGTATCCGGACCACCCGCGAAGAAGTTGCGATACGGCGGCGGTGCGGTAGTGTCACCGAGCTCCTGGCTGTAGCCCACTTCGGCCGCGAACGCCATGGTCCAGCTACCGATGATAGGCACGAACTGCAGGTAGTCGTAGTTGGCTGTGGCGTACTGCACGTCGCTGAACGGTAAGGCGTAGCTCAACGACAACGAGTGACGCATGCCGCGATCGGCGAACAACGCTCGGTTACGGCTGTCGTAGCTCCAACCGATGACGAGGTCGTAGCTATCGAACTGCGTGGTATCGAGCGTGGTTCCCGGGATGACGAAACCTTCGCCGAAATCCTGCTCGGGCACGATCTGCTGACGGTAGTCACCGTTCGATTGCACCCACTGCCGCGCCTGCTGCGCACTGCCCTCACCCGTGATCAAGGAGGATCGCTGGGCAGACAAACCGACACGCAAACCTTGGAATTCCGTGATCGGATAACCGTAGTCGACGCCGATCGAGAGCGACTCGGAGGAGAAATCCGACGAGGCCGAGACGAACTGCGTCACGTCGCGATACGTGAACGACAGGGTGCGCGCTACGCCATCGATATTGGTGTATGGATCGGTGTGCGAGATGCCGTAGACCTTCGAATAACGACCCGAGTTCAGATCGAGCGAGACACGCTGACCGGTACCGAGAAAGTTACTGTCGGCGTAGTTGCCGTTGAGGATGAAGGACTGCGACTCCGAGTAGCCGATACCACCACCCAACTGTGCTGATGGGCCTTCTTTGATATCGAACTCGACGTCGACGAGATCGGCAGATCCCGGCACGGGCTTCGTCTCAGACTCGACCTTCTCGATGTAGGGCAAGCGTTGCAGACGCTGTTTGGAGCGCTCGACCAGCATGTTCGAGAGCCAACCGCCCTCGAGCTGACGCATCTCGCGACGCAGCACCTCGTCGTTGATCTTGGTCACACCGTTGAAGACGATGTGCCGAACGTAGACACGATTGCCGGGTTCAACGAAGAAGGTGATGCCGACTTCGTTCTTGCCTTCGATCGGGGTCGGCACGGGGTCGACCTTCGCAAACGCATAGCCCTCGAGACCGAGTCGGTTCTGCAGCAGCTCCTGCGTGCTGGTGATGTCTTTCTTGGAGTAGGTCTCGCCCGGTTTGACGAGGAGGTAATTTTTGAGCTCCGACTCGGGCACGACGAACGTGCCCGCGAGTTTGATCTCACCGAGCTTGAAGACCTCACCCTCGTTCACGTTCACCGTGATGAAGATGTCGTCCTTCTCGGGTGCAATAGCGACCTGCGTCGATTCGATGTCGAAGTTCGCGTAGCCACGATCCATGTAGTAGGAGCGCAGCTTCTCGAGATCACCCTGCAAGGATTCGCGCGAGTAGCGATCGTCTTGGCGATACCAAGACAACCAGTTCGGCGTCTTGAGCTCGAAGTCCTCGAGGACTTCTTCTTCGGTGTACGTCTTGTTGCCGACCAAATTGATCTGGCGGATTCGCGCGCGCTTGCCTTCTTTGATGTCGATCTTCACGCGCACACGGTTATCCGGCAGCTCTTCGACTTCGGTCGCGATACGCACGGCGTATTTGCCACGGCTGAAATACTGATCGGTGAGGTATTGCTTGACGTCCTCGAGCACCGAACGATCGAAGGTCTTGCCCGTGGCAAGACCCACGTTGCGCAGACTCTTGGTCAGATCCTCGGTCTTGATGTCCTTGTTACCCTTGAGCTCGAAGCTCTCGATCGAAGGACGCTCGAGCACAGCCACGATCAACGTGCCCTCTTCAAAGCGTAGCTCCACGTCACGGAAGAAACCCGTGTCGTAGAGCGCACGGATGGCCTCGCGCACGCGCTGCTGCGTAATGCGATCACCGATGTTCACGGGCAGGTAGTTATAAACCGTACCCTCCGAGACTCGTTGCAGACCCTCGACGCGGATATTGTCGACCCGCAGCGTGGGCGGATCCTGCGCCATCGCAGCAGTCGCTGCGATCGAGAAAAGAACACCAACAATCAATCTGGAAAAAAGCGACAAGTGAGACCCCTGGTCAGCCGAACTGCCGAGCGAAATCATTGAAAAGCGCGACGCCCATGAGCATCACGAGCAAGGCGACACCCACCTGCTGACCGACGGCCTGCAGACGATCCGAGAGTGGCGAGCCGCGCACCCACTCGACCAACTGGTAGACGATCTGACCGCCATCGAGGATGGGAATCGGCAATAGGTTAAGAAAACCGAGACTGAGCGAGATCACAACGAGAAATCCCAAGAACTCAGCTACGCCGCTGCGAGCGGAATCGCCCGCATACTCGGCAATCGAGATGGGCCCCGAGAGATTCTTCAAAGAAACCTGACCGAAGATCATTCTCCAGAACATTTTGGCCTGCAGCACGGTCATGTCCCACGCGCGCACACTCGCCTCACCCACGGCCTCGAGCGGCCCAAAACGCACGACCTCAATCATCGAAGTCGGCCACGGCGGCGGTGGCGGCGTTTGGATGCGGATACGACCGACTTCACGTCCCTCGACCAGGTCGGCAGTCGTCGTCACCACCGTGCTGCCCTGTACACCCTCGCGTTCGTAGATCACCGCGATCTCGCGATTGGGACGCACCGAAATCGCCTCGACCAGCATCGGGAAATCGATGATCTCGACGCCATCGACCGCAACGATACGATCGCCCGCGAGCAAACCCGCCGCATCGGCAGGACCACCTACATCGGCCTTGCCGATCACAGCGGGAATGGGCGGCGACCAGAAACGCATACCGATGCCGGGCAGCAGCGCCGAAGGCTCGGTGAGCGCACGACGTACTTCCGGGTCATCGATGCGCAATTGCAGATCGCGCACCTCGGACTCGCCGCGTCGCACCTGCAGTTCGATCGGTCCACTCTCGCTCATCCCTTCGATCAAACCGAAGAGCACAGATCGGAAGAGCACACGTCTGAACTCCAGTCACATTCAGAAATCTCGTATGCCGTCTTCTGCTTGAAAAGGGGGGGGGGGGGGGGGGGGGGGGGGGGG